>JAJDFU010000227.1 GCA_020528935.1 Saprospiraceae bacterium
GCTTTTTTCTTCAATCGGAAGAGGAAGCCGTATACGTGTACCGGCTGAAAGGTAAAACGCGCAACTACATGGGCATTGTAGCTTGCACGGATATTGAAGATTTTCTGCAGGGGCGCATCAAGAAGCACGAACTCACCCTGGTACCTAAGGTGCAAAAGCAGATCGAGCTCATCCTGCGCCGGCAGGCCGCCGTCAAGCCGGTTATGCTGGCCTATCCGCAGCAGCCGGAGATTGCCGCCTGGATCCAAGAGCAGATGGACCGGCGGAAGCCCTTCTTCAACCTGCGCATTAAGGAAGAGGACACGCGGCACACCTTCTGGAAGGTGACCGAACCGGAGGCCCTGCAATACATCCGGCGCCGTTTTCTGCAGGATGTGCCCAAGACCTACATCGCCGATGGCCACCACCGCACCGAAGCTACCGCCCACATGTACAGGCTGAGCCGCCGCAAAAAGATGGACAAGCCCTACCATCGCCTGCTGGCTGCTTTCTTTCAGGAGGATCAGCTCGATATTCAGGATTTCAACCGCCTGGTGGTGCGGCCCGATGGCTTTTCCGAAAGCTACTTCATGGCTCGCATCGCCCAACTCACCGATATTCAGATCCTGGACCGGGCCCGCAAGCCGGACAAAAAATACGAAGTGCTGATGGGACTCAATGGCGAGTGGTACATGCTGCGGTGGAAATCCTGGGTGCTGGAGCAGCACGCCGGCATGCCCGCCCTGCTCGACAGCTTCCTGCTCAACCGATATGTGCTGGAAGACCTGCTGGACATTCAGGACGTACAAAACGATGAGCGCGTGAGTTATGTGGAGGGCCCCAAAGGCTTTGAAGGGCTATTCAACAAGGTCAATAAACTCGACGATCCCATCTCCTTCTGTCTTTATCCCGTATACATGGAAGAGATGTTCTCCCTGGCCCGGGCCGACAAGACCCTGCCGCCCAAGAGCACCTGGTTCGAACCCCGCATGAAGAACGGCCTGATGGTGTACGGTTTTTGAGAGACTGGTAGATGGTAGTAGAGCGTGCTGAGGTCGATATACCCCCTACCCACTACCATGTACCGGGAGGTTGGGCCCGGACAAACATCGCTTTACGATAATGTCTATGCCCAAGCTCACGGCAATCTATCCTTTCCTGGCGATCACCACATAGCGCGTACTGGGGCAGGTGTCGGCCCATTCGGGTATGGGTTGCAGGCTGTGGGCATCGTAGAGATCCACCCGGCTGCCGACGTGGCGTTCGAAGTAGGTGCGCACCCGGTGCAGGGGTGGCAGGAAGCGCTTGTGCTTGCCGGCATAGGTCACGCGCATGGGGCCCTCCAGGAAGCTGATGTTCAGGATCTCGCTTTCCTGGAACAGGCTGCCCTCCACTTCTACCAGGCGGGGCGTGCGCAGGGAACTGGCACGGCGGTCCTCGGAATACATCACATTTGGGTCCCAGCGAATGGTGTCGGGCGTGATGAAGTCGCCGACGAACCAGCCGCCCGGCTTGAGGAGGGCGGCCGTGTTTCGGATGGCCTCTTCGAGTTGCTGGTGGTTGATGTAGTGAAATACGTTGAGGCCGCTGTAGGCGATGTCCCAGAGTTGCACAGCCGGGTCGAGGGTGAGCACGTCGCCGGTTTCGGCCCGTATTCTTCGCGAGGCTTCCACCACCATGGCCTCGGAGATGTCCAGGCCGAAGAGCTGTTCGTAGGGGATGCCCAGCTCGCGGATCATCCAGTCCTCCACCAGGCCGGTACCGCAGCCCAGCGACAGGAGCTCCATTTGATCCAGTTGAACCGGATACTCCCTGGCGAAAAACCGCAGGTAGTTGCCCATAAAGCCGTTGAGGCAGGGCTTGCCGATGAGCTTGTCGTATAGCTCGGCGTATTGGTGGAAGGCATCTTCCGTGCTTTTTTCCTCGAGCAGCTCGTCCTGGAGGGCGGCCATTTCGCGCAGTTCCCAGTTGAGGGCCCGCCAGTATACGGAATTGGACTGGTGGTTGTACTCGTCGGTGTGGGCTTCCAGGCAGCGAAGCAGACGCTCGCGCTGGGCCGGCGCCTGCATATCGCCTATGATCTGGTCCAGGTTTTTGTCGCTGCGGTTGGGCAGGCCGGCGGCTTTCATGCGGCGCAGGCGGCGGACCAGCTCGATGAGGTGGCGCAGGCGGGTGGGAAAGTCGCCCCGTGGGCCGGGCTCCACGCGCTTGACGGCTTCCGGCGGCAGGGCAAAGAACACGCCTCCGTCCACCCGCTGGATGGTCTCGTTCTCCAAGTCGATGACGCGGGCATCGCCGGTCACATTGTCCACGTCCTCGGGCTCGCCGTACACGTGCAGGGTGAGGAAAGGCGTATCCGGGCTGGGGTTGCCCATCTGGTGGAGCAGGCTGTGGCTTACGCCGATGACCTCGCCGGGCTTCATCTGCCAGCGCGCCAGGGTGTAGATGCGGTCGTCTTCCAGGCGGAAGGTGGCGTGCTCGGCCGGGCCGAACACCTGCACGGCCCCCCATTGGGTGTAGCCGTGATCGTGGATAGTGCTGAAGTCGCCGGGCTGCCAGCTCATCACCATGATCTCGAAATGGCCGCCCTTGTATACCAGCTTGCGGCCGTAACTGTCGGCCGGGGAGTGGTCCAGATCGGCCCAGGGAGCCAGGTCTTCTTCGTTCACCCGGGCCTCGAGCACCACCTTGCGCATATCGGCCGGGCGCAGGTGGCGCTCCCGGCTCAGGGTCTCGGCGATGTGGCGAAGGGAAGGAGGAAGATGACGAATTTCCGAAGCAGTCACGGGGGTAGTCGATTGGAGCATGGGGTGGGGTGGTTAGACTGATAAATGGAGGAATACTCCTTTAAAGGCGATGCGAAAATCGGGATTTTCGATCATATATACCAATGTTCATTCAAATGGACAGCACTGTCCGGGCGGCGTCTTATTCTACAATGGATTTTCGGACCTTCCGGTTTTGTGATACGCATCACCGTGGGAAGAGATGAAGGGCGTGATCTTTGTGTTGCCTGAGGGCACAAAACCATTGTTATGAAAAAGAAAATTTCCTTTGGAGAACTGATCAAGGGCGAGCAGCCGGTACTGGTGGACTTCAGTGCCGAGTGGTGCGGTCCCTGCAAGGCTATGGCGCCCATCCTGCAGGAAGTGGCCGGCAAGGTCGGCGACAAGGCCCGCATCGTAAAGATCGACGTGGATGCCAACCCCGCCCTGGCTGCACAGATGCAGATCCAGGGTGTGCCTACCTTTGTGCTCTTTCAGAAGGGCGAGGTGAAGTGGCGCCAGTCGGGCATGCAGTCGGCCCACGTCCTTACCGACGTGATCGATCAGTATGCCAAGGCGTAATTGTTAAAAAATCGAAAATCGAACACGTACATGGAATTGATCAGCCAACCGCAAGGTTTCCTGGCTTTCTTGAGCCAACCCTGGCACTGGGCCGCTTCGGGCGCAGGTATTGCTCTAGTGGTATTCCTGCTCACCTGGATGGGCCGTAGCTTTGGGGTGAGCACCAGCTTCAAGGCCATTTGTGCCGCAGCCGGTGCCGGCAAGCGAAACGAATTTTTCAACATCAATCTCAAGGATGAGTTCTGGCGCATCGCTTTTGTGCTGGGCGGTGTAGTGGGCGGCTTTATCGGCGCGCACCTGCTCACCAGCCCCGAACCGGTGGCCATTTCCCAATCGACCGTGGAGTATCTGGCTTCCGTAGGGGTGGATTATCCCGGCTCGGATGCCCAAAACCTGGGCTTTGTGCCCACCAGCGTGTTCAACTTCGGCAGCCTGAAGGGCCTGCTCATGGCGCTGGCCGGTGGCTTTCTGGTAGGCTTCGGCGCCCGTTACGGCGACGGATGCACCTCCGGACACGCCATCTCGGGATTGGCGCACCTGCAGCTGCCCTCCCTGATCACCGTGATCGGTTTCTTCATCGGCGGCCTGTTCATGGCGCATCTGGTGCTGCCCTGGCTGCTGGCGCTTTGAGGAAAACAGACTTGTTGAATTCATCCCAAACGAGAAAAGACACATGAAAAATATCAGCTTCTTCGCCGTCGGCATCCTGTTCGGCATCGTAATGACCAAGTCGGAAGCCATTTCCTGGTATCGCATCCAGGAGATGTTCCGCTTCGAGAGCTTTCACATGTACGGCATCATCGGCACGGCGGTGATCTTCAGTGCCCTCATCATCTGGGCCATGAAAAAATTCAAAATGCGCACCCTGAGCGGTACGGCGGTGAGCTACACCCCCATGAAGCTCAGCCTGCCCCGCCACCTGCTGGCCGGCTCCATTTTCGGGCTGGGCTGGGCGCTGGTGGGCTGTTGCCCGGGGCCCATGTACGTATTGTTGGGGCAGGGCTACTGGATCATCGGCCTGGTGATCGTGGGTGCCCTGCTGGGCACATTTACCTACGGACAGATGCGCCAGCGTTTGCCGCATTAAGATATCGTGAGGTTGGGCAAGGACATTATCGTAAAGCGATGTTTGTCAGGGCCCAACCTCCCGGTACATGGTAGTGGGTAGGGGGTATATGGACGTCAGCATGCTCTACTACCTACTACCATCTACCAGGTACAACGTGAGGTTCTCACATTCAGCCATTTAACGAACAACTCGACCTCCAACCTCACGTTAAGATAAGCTGTTTGTGCACGATGTGCACAATCGGGTGATTTTCAGGTTTCCGGCAGCTCCAAGTGAGCTGCCTTTTTATTTTCGCACGGACAGAGCGCGCTTTGGGCGAATTCTTGTCTTTCTTTCAAACCACCTTGGAAAATGAAAATCTACGTTCTGAGTATTCTTTTCACCCTTTGGGGTATGGCGGCTGCCTTCGGCCAGAAAACCTTTTCCGACTGGCTCAAGCCGGGCGAGAACTTCGAGATCAAGCCCTTTGTGATGGCGCAATTCTGGTCCAGCTATTCCACGGGCCAGGAGCGCTATGTGGACAGCCTGGGGCGCTACGAGCCCATAGGCGACCGCTTCAACGTGATGATCCGGCGGGCGCGGCTGGGCTTCCGGGTGAAAGCTTACGAGAACTTCAAGTTCGTACTGGTGGGCGCTTACGACCAGCTGGGGCGCGATGTGAATACCAGCCTGGTGGGCGGCCCCAACAACGGCTCGCTGCCCGAATTCGGCATCTGGGACGCGTTTGCCCAATGGCGGGTGCTGCCGGGCCGCGAAGCCCTCCACCTCACGGTGGGCTATTTCCGGCCGCAGCTCAGCCGGGAGAGCATTACCTCGGGTTGGAGCGTCAACTCCATGGAGAAGTCCATGTCGCAGAACTACATCCGCCGCCATCTGGTGGGCTTCGGGCCGGGCCGGGCCGTGGGGATCAACCTGGGCGGGCTGCTGCCCACCGGCGGGAGGTGCTGCGCGCGCCCGGCTGGGATGTGC
>JAJDFU010000258.1 GCA_020528935.1 Saprospiraceae bacterium
CTACGATACCGGCCAGCAGGGTGCCGATGCCTACAAACCACAGGAAGGCTTCTATGCCGTCGAACAGGGTTACCACGGTATTGTATTCTTCCTCCAGGTTGAATCCCCCCACTCCCTGCGGATCATTGGGGGCCACGTGATGTCTTTTTTTGAGCAGGCCTTTCACCATCGGCTCGATCTCGCTGACCGGCACGCGGGGAGCTGCGCTGCACACGAAGTAATCCACCCGCTCGCCCGTAGCAAAGGTGCGATGCATGGCCGTCAGGGGAATGACGATGGCTTCCAGGTCGCTCTCCGTCCAGGGTTTCACCTGCAGCGGCCCGAAGGTGCCCACCACCAGGAATTCCACCCCCCGGATCTTGATGTATTGCCCTATCGGGTTCGCATCGCCGAAAAAGACCTCGGCTGTGCGCCGGCCTAGCACGGCCACTTTCCGCGCCTCCTCCACGTCGCGGGCGTTGATGTAGCGCCCGTCGTGCACCTGAAGGGCCTCGATGCGGATCATGTCTTCCAGTTCGCCGCGAACGTCGTAATTGTCGCTGATCTCCCCGGATACGACGGGCGTGCTGTTCAGGGTGAGGCGGGGTGCGACGAATTGCACCGAAGAGATGTGTTGCTTGATAGCGAGGATATCGTCGAAGGTGAGTCGCGGCACCCGCCCGGGCTGGAAGCCCTTGTACGGCAGGCTGGTGCGCCAGGTCCACACGTACATCACGTTTTTGGCCCGTGCACCGAAACCCCGGAACGCACCATTTTCCAGGCCTTTGCCCATACCCAGGACAAATACCAGCATAAATACCCCCCAAAATACTCCCAAAGCGGTCAGGCCCGTCCGAAGCTTGTGCTTGCGGATGGTGTCGAGTATCTCCTGCCATTTGTCGCGATCGAATAGCATAAGCCCGAAATTATTTGGCCTGCATGGCTACCACGGGGTTGATCCGCGCCGCCTGTATGGCGGGCATGAGCCCGGCCAGGGCACCGGCCAGCATGAGTACGGCGATGGCCGCCATAGCCACCCAGATGTTCACCTGGGGGTGCCGGAAATAGTCCAGCTCCAGCGAGCCCAGGCCGTACAATACGGCAATGCCTGCCAACATGCCGCCGTAGCCGGCCAGTGCGGTAAGGAAAACAGCTTCCTGCAACACCATCGAAATGATGGAGCGGGGCGTGGCGCCCATGGCCTTGCGAATACCGATCTCCTTGGTTCGGTCCTTCACGATGATGAGCATGATGTTGCTCACCCCGATGACGCCGGCCAGCAGGGTGCCGATCCCCACGAACCACACAAAAGCCTTAATGGCAAAGAACAGGCTCTGAACCTGCTGATAATCTTCGGCCCGATTGTTGATGTAGAGGGCGCGCCGGTCGGAAGGGTCGAACCCCAGGCGCACGGCCAGCATGCGGCGCACCTTGCCCTCCAGGTCCTGCATTTCCTCCAGCGGCATATCGCCGGTGGAAAACATGAGCTGGTGAATGCGTTCCGTGCCGGCATATACTTTTTGGGCTGTCGTGATGGGCAGGTAAATGATCCGCATTTCGTTGTCGCCGCCCGTATCTTCATACCAGCCGACTACCTTGTACACGATCCCGCCTATGCTGATCTCCCTGCCGATGGGGTCGCCCTCGCCCCCGAAGAGGTCGTCCTTCACCTTTCGACCGATCACCGCCACTTTGCGGTATTCGTCCAGGTCCTGCTGATTGAGGTAACGGCCGTCCTGAATGAGGGTGTTCTCGATGTGCAGGTGACCGGGATGCACCGAGCGGATGGGGTAAGAAAAGGATTGGTCTCCGTAGGCTACGATGCGGTCGCCGCTCAGGTAGTAACGGCCGGTAATGTGCTCGATATCCGCGAAATTTTCCACCAGGAAGTCGTACTCCTCATTGGTAAACTCGATGCGGCGCCCTTTGGGCAGGCCGCGGTATTCCTTGGAGGTAGTGCCGCGCCGCAGCCATATGCTGTTGGTGGCATCATCGCGAAACTGGTACTCCACGCCATTTTGCAGCCCCTGGCCGGCCCCCAGCAGGATCACCAGCATGAAGATGCCCCAAAACACCCCGAGTGCCGTGAGGGCGGTGCGCATCTTGTGCCGCCGGATGGAAGTGAAGATCTCTTCCCATTTGTCGAAGTCGAACATAGGCAGAGGGCTTAAGCTGTAGCCGGAGTAGAGGGCTGATCGGCGGGATTTTCAATCAGGCCGTCGCGCAGGCGAATGATCCGATGGGTCATGTTGGCAATGTCTTGCTCGTGGGTGACGATGAGCACGGTCATGCCCTTGGCGTGCAATTGCTTGAACAGCCCCATAACCTCCTGGGAGGTGGTGCTGTCCAGGGCGCCGGTGGGTTCATCGGCCAGGATGACCTTGGGTTCCGAAATGAGAGCCCGGGCAATGGCCACGCGCTGCTGCTGCCCGCCGGAGAGCTGGTTGGGCAGGTGGTCGGCCCAGTCCAGCAGCCCCACCTGCTCCAGGTATCGCAGGGCCCGTTCCCGCCGTTCTTCCCGGGGCACCTTGCGGTAGTACAACGGCAGGGCTACGTTTTCCCAGGCCGTTTTGAAGTTCAGCAGGTTGAAAGACTGAAACACAAAGCCGATGTATTGATTGCGCAGGAGGGCCGCCTCTTTTTCGGATACATCCTTGATGAGACGCCCGTCCAGCCAGTACTCCCCGCTGTCGTATTCGTCCAGCAGCCCCAGAATATTGAGCAAGGTGGATTTGCCGGAACCGGAAGAGCCCATGATGCTGGCCAGTTCGCCTTCGGCTATGGTCAGGTCGATGCCTTTCAGCACCTGCAGGCTGTTGAATCCGGTCTGATAAGCTTTTTTGATCTGGCGAAGCTGAATGACCGCAGACATGTCAGTTGTTTTATCGGGTGATTGTACCACTATCCAGTAAAGATGGCGCAGAACCACTCCCCACCGAAAAGTAATCGATAAACGGGCCTTCTCATCAGATGAAGCACCTCCGGCTCATCGGAGTGGGAATGGCATACACTCAATCCAATACAGACCCGATATTTGCCTGAAAGTTGCACGGCAAAGCAGCAAAACCGAAAGTAAGACGTTGTAAGGAAGCGCGCTTTTTTTCACAAGTCCCGATTATGATCGAGATCCGTCGTTTTTCAATCGTTCTGTTTCTTTTTCTGGTGTTGGTTTCCTGCCGGAGTGAGCTCAACGATCCCATTATCGTGGCCAACCTGGAGCAGGAGTTCGGACTCAGTTTGGAGCAGGTGCTCGGATCGGACCATACCGTCCGTTTCAAGCTTTCCACCCTGGATCTGGCCGACTGCCTCAACTACAGCATACAGGCCGAACTGAACCGAAGGGACCCGGAATTGGAGATCGACATATTGGAAATTCAGGCCCCGAAAGACTGCGAGGCCGGTCTGGCCCCCGCCCGGGGGGCCGTGCAAGCCGATGAACTCACCCTCGACGAATACCTGCTGCGGCTCAGCCTGAAGGACGTGGCCAATACCCAGGGCGAACTGCGCATCTTTCCCGACCACTACCTGCTTTCCCTCGAGCAGAACAGCAGTGTGATCCCCCTGCACGAGGAGGTGCGCCGGGTGCCGGCCAATAGCTGCTGGGGCTTTGTGAGCTGGAACGACCCCACGGGCTTCGCCATAGCCCAGGCCTTTCTGGCAGAATTTCAAAGCACTTTCCAGCCGCTGACCGCTCCAAACGGGTATTACAGCTATTTCGAGATCACCAGCGGCAACGTGGAGGTTTTCAACCCCAGTCCGCCGGCCGATGCCGAACAAAGCCGATATTTTCTGGTGGATATGAAGCCCGGTGCCCTGGCGGAATTGAATGCGATCGTGCAGCAGTATCGCCAGAACGCCACCACCACTCATTTCAACATTGAGATCCTGACCAGTACCGGAGAGCGGATCTGATACCGTTTTAAGGATAAAATGACCTTTTTACCAAGACATATTTTATCCTGAAAACCCGGGAATACCCCTTCGATACTTTGGAGCTTGTACTCAGGGGCTCTCGCCGGTTGCCGGGGCCAGCTTCTCCTTCTTTCGGTTTTCCTTGAGCTCAAAGGAAAAGCCTTCTGCGGTAAAGGTGTCGTATTTTTCCTGATCGAACTGATAGAGTCGGGCCGGCCGGTGCGCTACACCTTCCTGGGTCTCTTCCAAATCGATCAACAGGTCCATGGACAAGATCTTCTTCCGAAAGTTTCGCTTGTCGAGCTCGGTTTCCAGAATGGCTTCATACAAGTGCTGGAGCTCGGTGAGGGTGAATTTGGGCGGGAGCAGCTCAAAGCCTACCGGCCGGGTGCGCACCAGCCACTTGAGGCGCTGAAAACAGGCGTCCAGTATGTCGTCGTGATCAAAGGCCAGATTGCCGACCTTGGCCACGGAATGCCATTTGGCCTTAAGCGCAATGGAAGCGGGCTGCAGGGTGAAGTCGCTGATCTTGATCAGCGAGAAATAGGCTACCGTAATGACCCGGCCGAACGGGTGCCGGTCCACCGCACCAAAGGTCTTGACCTGCTCCAGAAAAACGTTGCTTATGCCGGTGAGTTCCTGCAGTACGCGCTCGGCGGCCTCGTCCAGGTCTTCGTCGGGGTACACAAAATAACCGGGTAGGGCCCACTTACCTTCATAGGGTTCTTCTCCGCGTTTAATGAGCAGTACTTTGAGATCGCCTTCATCAAATCCGAAAATGACATTATCAACGGTAAAGGCCGATTTGAAAAAGCCTTTGAATTCAACCATTGGATTGGAGGTAGTGCTTTTTATTGACGGCAAGCAAAATAGCCAATTCAAAAGGAACGGCAAAGAGAGGCCAAATCTATTTTGGCATAAGCCGCAGGGCCGGCGCACCGCTTCAACACAATAAATGAAATCACCGGCCCAGCTTTTCCCGCAGCTGTCGATCGGCGGGATCGTTCTTTTCCCAATACGCATTGTTCACGGTGTGCGTACGCCGGGCAACGGTCGTGCGGACGGCTCCGTCGAAGGCCGAAGGATAGGCGTCTGTCCAGCCCTCGATGCGGTAGGGTTTCCGGCCCGAAAATACGATTTGCAGTTCGCGCTTCAGTTCCGGCATCCGCAGGGTGTACGCCTGGAGCTGGACGCCCCGGAAGGCATCGCCCTGGTAGGGCTGAAGCTCACCCTCGGCGCGAACTGCCCGGAAGGGCAAGTGCCTGAGCCGGGCCACGGTCGCAGCGGGCAGAAGCTCGAAATTACCGGTGGGCAAGCTTTCCGGCGCTATCCGGATCCGGTTCCAGAGCTCGTCTTCCAGTAACGCAAGCGGTACACTGTACCTTAACCACATATCCGAGCCAACGAGACCCACCGAAGCCACGTATGCAGGCATCTGCTTGGACAACCAAAATAGGTGAGATAAAAAACA
>JAJDFU010000524.1 GCA_020528935.1 Saprospiraceae bacterium
TATCGAGGATCACTCTAACCTCTGCGGCGAGAGCGTCCGATCGGACTAAGGGCAATGTCGAACACCATGTGGCTGCCATCTCACGTGTGCAAGGCGACCCTTCGGCACCTCATCGTGGATGGCGTCTCGGATTGCACTACCATCTCCTCGGGTTCCTCGAATACCGGGTTGAGGTCGAAATTGCCGCTCGCCGGGCGATACACCGGTACCAAAGCCTGGTAGGTACGGTGAGTTCGCGCAAAGGATGGGTGAATACGCTAATGACAAAACCCTGATGCAGGCTGTACTTGGCATCCAGCGCAGCGTGGAAGTTGGCTTCCAGCATGCGGCGCAGGTCTTTTTCGTCCAGATCAGAATCCTGAGCAATGGGACTGAAGATGCGCATGCGATTAGCCGACTGGTCGGTAAGGACGAGTACCGGGCGCTCGCCCAGGGAAAACTCCCAAAATCCCGGCCGCCCTTCCACATCCATAGCATGGGCGCGAATGAGGCTGTCCATCTGTTCGATGGTCATGGATTGGGCGGGCAACACGGCCGGAACAGCGAATACAAAGGACAGAAAAAGCAGGAAAAAGCGCATCCTATGAGTTTTTTTAATAAACGGCTACGCCAAAGAAATCGTTTGGGCGGGCTTGTCTGCAGGCCGACCTACCGGTCCAGATAGGAAGCCAGGTCCAACTCCATGGTGCTGCCATCCCGCTTTTGCAAGGCGACCCTGCGGCTCCTCATCATGGATGGATTCTCGGATGGCCCCACCAACTCCTCGGGTTCCTCGAATACCGGGTTGATGTCGAAATGGCCGCTCGCCGGGCGATACACCGGTACCAATGCCTGGTAGGTACCCGGTTCTGAGGGCAGCAGGAAAAGTGAAGCAAAGCGGGCATCGCCGGCGGCGTACTCGGCGTAAGGCAGCACCGCCCTTGGACGCCGGTGATCCTGCATGTCAAAAACAAAGGCACCGTAATCCCGGGCATAGCCGATCAGGAAATTTTCCCAGACCTCCAACCGGACTATCTGCCCCGACTGGGCGTCCAGCGCCATGCGCTCACCCGAGAATTCGGGCAGCAGGGGCGGCAGCATGGCGTTTTCCTCCAGATCTACACAGTACACCGCCAGCTTTCCCTTTATGCCGATCAGTTTACTGCTGAGGTTGTAGGTAATTTGCGCCAGCTGATAGTCGTAGGCCTCTGCATTTTCGATCAGGGAGTCCAGCAGCAAGGTGCAATCGGGCGTGGCTATCACCTGTAGCCTCCGGTGCACCGCAGGCTCACCGGCCGGCAGGATGCGCACCAGCCGGCGCAAATCCTTATCGTAAAACTGGTTGTGCGGCAGAAGATCAGCTTCGGCCGAACAGGGTATCGCCGGTGCTCCGGACTCCTCCTCCGGGAGCTTCTCCCCCTTCACCTCCGTTCCGGAATTGCAGGAAATCACTATACAAAAGATGAAAGCGATAGGAATCAGGCGCAACATGCTCGGACTTTTGGGTCAAGATACGCAGCCTTGCGGGTTTGACCGGGTCCTTGCAGATGCAAAACGTTAAAAATTCTTAAAACCTACGAAATTGTTCGTACAAAACTTTGATTTACGAAGTCCTTCGTATATACTTGCATACGAAACACTTCGTAACATCCCGAATATGGCGAATAAGAACCTACCGCGCCCCACCGAAGGCGAACTGGAGATCCTGCAGGTGCTCTGGGCTCTGGGCCCCGCTTCCGTGCGCCAGGTGAACGACGCCCTCAGTGCCAATCGCAGCGTTGGCTACACCACTACCCTCAAACTCATGCAGATCATGGTGGACAAAGGCTTGCTGGCCCGGGATACCAGCGAACGCACACATATCTACCGGGCCGTCGTGGCCGAGCGGGATACGCGGCAGAATCTCCTGCAAAACCTGGTGGATCAGGCCTTCGGCGGCTCGGCCATGGATCTGGTCATCCAGGCACTGGGATCGCATCGCGCTACACCCGAAGAACTGGAAGAGATCAAGGCCCTCATCGAACGGCTGGAAAAAGACGAATAAGGCTGGCATACCCCGGATTGCCGCCTGGAGATCACCCATTTTTTATTCGACAATCAGAACGCCCCATGCAACACATCATTCCTTTTCTGACCGAACCCCTGATCACCGCCCTGGGCTGGACCGTATTGCATTCGCTCTGGCAGGCTGCCGGCATAGCCCTGTTGCTTCTGCCCGCCCAGTGGGCCCTTCGCAACCGCCCCGCCCAATGGCGCTATCTGCTGGCCCTGGGTGCACTGGCTGCCGTATGCGGCCTGTCTGTGGTCACTTTTGCCAAGGTATACACCCCCGCGGCGCCTGCTTCGGCGGGAAGCGCTTCGGCTGCCGTTGCTCCCTTGGTCCTCCTGGAATCAGCTGTACCGGCTACCGTGCACTGGCTCGACCGCCTGGAATCCTTCTTTCATCAGCAATTGCCCCTGCTGGTTACACTCTGGCTGATCGGCCTGCTGTTTTTCGGTTTTCGACTTCTGGGCAGTCTGATGTACCTGCAGTACCTGCGCCGGAATCAAGTCCGTCCTTTGCCGGGCTATTGGCAGGAGCGACTTCGGGAAATGGCCGGTCGCATGGGCATTGTACGGGAAGTACAGTGGATGGAATCGGCCCGGGTACAATCCCCCATGCTCATTGGATGGCTCCGGCCGCTTATCTTTTTCCCGCTGGGGGCCGTAAACCAACTGAAGCCCGAAGAAGTGGAAGCCATCCTGGCCCACGAGCTGGCTCATATTCGCCGGCACGACTTCCTGATCAATTTATTGCAGTCCGTGGTGGAGACCCTGTACTATTTCAATCCGGCTGTTTGGTGGATTTCCGAGCTCATTCGCACGGAACGCGAACACGTGTGCGATGACCTGGCCGTAGCCCAAAGCCGGGGGTCCCTGCAATACGCAAGGGCGCTATTGAGCCTGCAACAGTGGCAACAACCGGCTCCGGCCATGGCCATGGGCCTTTTCGGGCACGGGCCGGCCCTGCTTCAACGCATACGGCGCATTCTCAAGCAACCCCAGTCCCGGCGGCACCTGCGCGAGCGTCTGACAGCCACCCTGCTGCTGCTGGCTGCAGGGCTTTGGATAGGTATGAGCCAAAACAGCTGGTCGGCGCCTAACCCCGCCAAAAACCTTCCGCACAGCGAAATGGACCGGCTTGCCGCTGCACCTGCCAGCGACACCCTGCCCGACGAAACAGCCCGTTACCGGTTTAACCGGGATGGCCAGGACATTGAGGCCAGACTGGAAAACGGTCGCCTCCGGGAACTGATGGTGGACGGCAAGGAAGTGCCGACCAAAGAATTCGGGCTATGGGAGGATCGCCTGGCCAGCTGGATCGAGGCCATTCCACAGCCCGAGCCGCTTCCCACACCCCCGGCTCCGGAACCACCGCTGCCACCCGAAGAAGGCGTGGACGTCGCTCCGCCCGCTCCACCGAGCCCGGCTCCTTTCGATGGCGAGTACTTTACCGGCAAGGATCAGCCTATCCGCATTAAGACCCACCAACTGGAAGACGGCACCATGGAAATCGTTCTGGTGCGGCCCGACCGGCCGGATACCGTACTCCGATTCAATCCGGAAGAGCACGTACAATTACTGCTGGACGACCTGGAGGTGATCGCAGGAGACGAGAAACTGCTGGAATTGAACGGCAAGGTCTTTTCGAATATCGGCATGGAGGATTTTGATGCGGAAGCTTTTTTGGAGCGCATTACCGAGGGGGAGCTCAATGAAGAAGAATTGCGCGATCAGATGGAGGAAGCTCGCCGGGAGATGGAGGAAAAACGCGACGAGATGCACGAGGCTATGGAAGAGTACCGCAAGGCCCGCCAGCAGGCCATGGCGGAATACCGGGAAGCCCAGCGAGAAGCCCGGGAAGAATACCAGGAGACCATGGAGAAAATTCGCCGTGCGCAACGAGAGGCTCAGGCCCAAGAGCGCGAGGCCCGGCGGGAGGCCATGCGGGAGATGCTGCAGCAGCGCGAAGAACGTCAGCGACGCCTGGAAGAAGAACTGATCAGCGACGGCCTGATCGACGATCCCCGCAATTACAAACTGGACCTCAACGAGAGCCGCCTGAAGGTCAACGGCAAAAAGCAGCCGGAAGAGTTGTACCGGAAATACCGCGCATTACTCGACGCAGAAGGCGACATTCTCATCCAGAAAAGCAGCAACTGAAGAACCAGATTATTCCTTTTTACTAAAAGCCCGCCGGTACCGCCGGTGGGCTTTTTTCGTTTCAGCCTCCGAAGAGGCAGCTCCAAGTCACTGCTGCACCCTGTTAATCCCGGCATAGTAAATGAGATACCAGTCCTCTTTCAGAAAGGCCCAGCGGCGTTCCATGGCAAAGTCGCCGGACTCGTGCACCATGCGCTCCACAATGATCCGTTCGGTGACGGGCGTAAACTCGCGCTCGAAACCGCTGGTGACGTCGAAGCCGCGTTGAAGCTTCCAGTTGTCGCGCGTCCAGCGAAATTCCCGGGCCTGGAGCATACTGCTGTCTGCATACGAGGGCAGCCCTTCGAGCGGGAATAGAATGTGGTCCATCTGAAAGGCACTATCCTGATGAAAGCGGTTGTAGAAGGTCATGAACGCCTCAAAAGAGGGCGCATCCTCCGATTGGCTCTGATCGGTCGAATCGGAAGGCTTGCAGGCCGTTGCAAGCAGTACGACAGCAAAAAGCGAAAGGACGCGATTCATAGATCTGTTTTCGTCAAAGGTAGCACTTGCTGAACGAGCAGCTTCAGGAGCGCCTCTTCCGAGGGGCTTTCGGGCTGCCAGGGATCGAGGCCTTGTTGCCGGAGCAGTTCGGCCGTGCTGTCTCCCAGGGCCACCCACTGCTGTCCTTCCCTGGGCGGCAAGCGGCCCAGGTAGGTTTCGGCATTGAGGGGGCTGGTGAACACCAGCACCTCGGCCTGTGGATCTACCCAGTGCGCGCGGGGACGGTTGTCGTACACCACCACCGACTGCGCCTCCAGGAGGTGCTGAAGCAGGCGTTGTACCGATTGCCGCGACCGGCGGGCCTGCAGAAAGAGGACCCGCTGGCCGCGCGCCTCCTCGGCAAAGGCTTCGGCCACCTCCTCGGGCCGGCCGCTGCCGGTGAAATCGACTCGCAGCCCCTCCGCATTCAGTTGGCTGGCCGTTCCGGGTCCCATCGCCGCGATCTGCTGACCCGGCAGCGGCCGGTGGTTGACGGCAAAAAAATGCGCCCCGCGCCGGCTGTAAAAAAACAGCCAATCGGCCGGCCGGGGCCAGGAAAAGGGCAGCGCGCGACACCCCAACAGGCCGAAGGCCAACAGCGAATGTCCCCGTATTTCCAGGCCCCCCCCCAGGGGGCCGGCGGGGCCCCAGG
>JAJDFU010000343.1 GCA_020528935.1 Saprospiraceae bacterium
CAATTATTGATTGCCATTGAAGCGCAATTGCAGAAAAAATTTGGCTCGAAAGGACAACGGGTTGTCGACGACAATATGCGAGTGGTGCGCCGGGGTTTTGACGAAGTATATGAAATAAAAAATAAAGTACTCGGCGCTGGCCACGATGCGAAAAGCAATGGCGAAATGCCGCTGCCGCTCCCCGCTATTTTAAAAGAGCCGCCGGTGAGCGAATCCAAAAAAAGTGACCTCCACCGTTTTTGGGAACAGACTGGTAATTTTTACGCACGGGGTTTGGGCAACGACAACATCACCGACCCATTTATCGGCTTGAGCGTGATGCCGGCGGCTTCTTCCCTCTTCCGGGATATGACGGGCATCCGTTTCAACCATCCCGAATGGATTGCCAATAACTGCACAGCCTGTGGCGATTGCTACGCGGTTTGCCCCGATACCGCCATACCTGGCCTGGTGTCCAAGCTTTCCGACGTGCTCGATACCCTTGTGCAGCGCGTGAAAAAGCACCATGGCAAACTCAACTACCTGCCCAAAGCGGTCCGCCAAATGGAGCCGGAAATCCGTGCTTTGTTCAACGAAAACGACGGCGAAGCAACCGTGAATGATATGATTCGCGAAATCGCTGCCAAAACGGTCAGCGAGAGCGGCAATACCAACGGTATGGCGGAGGAATTCGACTGGTTCCTAGAAGAGCTGGGCGACTTCCAGTTTGCGCTGACCCGGCCCTACTACGACCTGAAAGAAAAGCAACAGCCCGGCAGTGGCGGCTTGTTCAGCATTACGATTAACCCTACCACTTGCAAAGGCTGCATGGAATGTATAGAAGTCTGCAACGATGACGCCCTGCGCCCCATCACCCAAACCGAAGATTCGATAGCGACCCTGCGGCAAGACTGGGACCTGTGGACGGACCTGCCCAATACGCCGGAGGAATACAACCGTATTGATGACCTGGAAGAAAAGATCGGCCCGCTGGAAACCCTGCTGCTCAACAAAGAAGCCTATCAAAGCTTTGCGAGCGGCGACGGGGCTTGCTTGGGCTGCTCCGAAAAATCAGTGGTCCACCTGTTTACCGCTACGGTAGAGTCCCTCATGCAGCCGCGCATCAAGAAGCATGTGGCGCACCTGACGGAGTTGATCAACCGCCTAGAGGAGCACGTACAGCAACGGCTCTTCAGCTCCGTGAACGTGAGCGACGCCGAGATGATGAGCAAGATCGTTTCTGAAATGAGCTCGGGCGACCTCACCGTTTCCGGTATCGCCAGCCGTTTTGAGTCGGAAAAAGGCACACAGCCGATCGACCAAGAGTGGTTGCGAGAAGTTTCTCAACTGCTTGCCAAACTGAAGAACCTCAAGTGGAAATACACGGAAGGCCTGACCGGCAAGGGGCGCACTACCATGGGTATGCTCAACGCTACCGGCTGTACCTCCGTATGGGGCAGTACTTATCCGTACAATCCTTACCCCTTCCCTTGGGCCAACCACCTCTTCCAGGATTCTCCATCTATGGCGATGGGCGTCTTCGAAGGGCACATGGCCAAGATGGCGGAAGGCTTCAAGACGATCCGTTTGGCCGAGGCCGAGCTGGATGGCGGGCAGCGGTTCCAGGATATGGAGGAATCCCTCCGCTATTTCACGTGGAAGGACTTTACGAATGATGAATTCCTGCTTTCGCCTCCGGTGGTCGCCGTAGGTGGAGATGGGGCGATGTATGACATCTGCTTCCAGAATTTGTCCCGGGTCCTCATGGCGGCCCGCCCGGGCCAGGTCCTGGGACTGGCACCCCCGGTCTA
>JAJDFU010000642.1 GCA_020528935.1 Saprospiraceae bacterium
CCATCGCCCGCCTTGCCGGCACCAACTTCTTCGGCGGCGGGCCTGCCTACAGCCCCAGCAAGTTCGGCCTGGAGGGCTTCACCCAGGCCGTCATGCTCGACCTGCGCCACCACGGCATCAAAGTCAGTACGAGCATGCCCAGCTCGGTGGCTTCCCATTTCAACGGCCACACGCCCTCCGATGCCGATGCCTGGAAGATTCAGCCGGAAGACCTCGGCCAGATGGTAGTAGATCTGCTTCAGCTGCCGGCGCGCACCCTGCCCAGTAAGGTGGAAGTACGGCCCAGCATGCCCCCCAGGCGCTAGGTCAGTCCGGCGCATGGGCCAGCAGGCTGCCCAGTTCCCAGACTTCCTCGAAAGTGTTGTACAGCGGCACGGGAGCCAGGCGGATCACGCCGCCGGCCTTGCCGCCGGGCAGGTTGTATTCCCGCCAGTCGGCCATCACCCCGCGGCGGCTCAGGTAATCGAAGAGGCCTTTGCCCTCCGGGCCGGTGAGCAGGCTGAGCTGGCATCCGCGCCGGGCCGGATCGGCCGGCGTGATGATGCGAAAGCGGTGGCCGTGTGCCTCGTTGAGATGCTGAATAATCCAGGCCAGGTAACCGGTGAGCTGCTCGCTCTTGCGGCGCAGATTGTCCATGCCGGCTTCCACAAAAAGATCCAGGCTGGCCTTGTGGGCGGCAAAACTGAAGATCTGAGCGTTGCTGAGCTGCCAGCCGGCGGCGCCTCGCATGGGTTTAAACCCCTTTCGCATGAGGAAGCGCTCGTCCTCGTCGTGGCCCCACCAGCCGGCGAAGCGCGGCAGCTCGGGCGCATAGGCGTGGCGCTCGTGCACGAAGACGCCGCTGGGGCCGCCCGGGCCGCTGTTGAGGTACTTGTAGCTGCACCAGGTAGCAAAATCGGGGCCCCACTCGTGTAGGTTCAGGGCGACATTGCCGGCCGCATGGGCCAGGTCGAAGCCTACATAAGCCCCTGCGGCATGCCCCTGGTGGGTGATGGCCTCCAGATCGAAGAACTGGCCGGTGAAGTACTGCACACCGCTGAAAAGCACCAGGGCAGTTTGCTCACCCTGGTTTTCAATGGCCTGCAGAATGTCTTCGGTATGCAGGGCCTCCTCGCCCTCCCGGGGCGCTACTTCCACAATGGCCTCGGCCGGATCGTAGCCGTGAAATTTGACCTGGCTCTCCACCGCATACTGATCCGAGGGGAAAGCCCCGGCCTCCATGATGATCTTGAAACGGGAAGGAGTGGGCTGATAGAAGCTCACCATGAGGAGGTGCAGGTTGGTAGTGAGGGTGTTCATCACCACCACCTCCTCTTCCGTGGCCCCGGCGATGTGGGCGGTTTGCGGCTGCAGGAAGCGGTGGTAAGGCATCCAGGGCATTTCGCCCCTGAAATGGCCTTCCACCGCCTCCTCGGCCCAGTGGTCCAGCTCGTGCAGAATGGCCGGGCGAACACTTTTGGGCTGCAACCCCAGGCTGTTCCCGCAAAGATAGAGGACCGGGCGACCGTTGTGCTGCGGAATGATAAAGCGATCGCGAAAACCCCGCAGCGGATCTTCAACATCCATTTGACGGGCATATGCCCGGGAAAACTCGTGCGCCATAGGGCATTGGGTTTCCCGCTAATATCGGCAATCGACCGGGGAATCCCTGGCCGGCTGTGTATCTTGGAGGCCACAAAACCGCCCCATGCAGCAACGCCTACTGCAAGCTTGGTTTGACGGCATGCCGCCCGCTCCCTTCGGGCTGCTGCTGGCCCTGGTATTGGGGGTTAACATGCTGGGGCTTTTCAACGAGGTGTTCATCGCCGACTCGGCCCTGTACGCGGCCATCGCCAAGACCATGGCCGAGACCAACAACTACCTGGAGCTCTTCGTACAGGGAAAGGACTGGATCGACAAGCCCCATTTTCCCTTTTGGGTGACGGCGTTGAGCTTCGAGCTGTTCGGTATCAGCCCGTTCACCTATAAGCTTCCCGCTTTTCTCTTCACTATCCTGGCCCTTTGGTATACATTTCACCTTACCCGGCAATGGTACGGCCGGGAGGCGGCCTGGTGGTCTGCCATCGTCCTGGCATCGGCCATACACATCATCCTATCTAACAACGACGTGCGGGCCGAGCCCTTCCTCATGGCCTTGTTGATCGGCAGTGTGTATCACTATGGAGAGGCACTGCGCAGGCCCTATCTGCTGCATCTGATCGCCGCTTCCTTCTTCGCGGCCTGCGCGGTCATGACCAAAGGCATTTTCACTCTCATCCCCATCGGGGCAGGCGTAGTTGTTCACCTCGGGCTCAGCGGGCAGTGGAAAATGCTGCTGCACTGGAAATGGGTGCTCAGTGCCTTTCTGATCCTGGTGTTCATCCTGCCGGAGCTCTATGCCCTGTACATGCAGTTCGATCTTCACCCCGAGAAAGAAGTGCGCGGACAGACGGCGTTTTCAGGGCTGCGCTTCTTCTTCTGGGACAGCCAGTTTGGACGCTATGCCAACACGGGACCGATCAAAGGAAAGGGCGATTGGTGGTTTATTCCGCAGACGACCCTCTGGGCGTTCGGTCCGTGGGCCCTGTTGCTGTATGGGGGAATGGTGCAGGTCTTCCGGCGAAAATGGACGCTTCCGGAGTGGTTCTCCATAACGGTGTACCTGCTCATGCTGCTCCTGTTTTCCACCTCCCAGTTTCAGCTCTCGCACTACATGAACATGGTCTTTCCTTTTGGCGCTGTACTGACGGCTTACTTTTTGACCCGGCTGAGGACGGAGACTGCCCTTCGGTGGTACCGGGCCGGACAATGGATCTACTGGGTGATTATCGGCCTGGTCGTCCTCGGCGTAGAAGCCGTGCTGCAGTCCGGGCGATGGCCCTGGCTGGCGCTGACCGGGTTCGTCGCCATCGCCCTCTGGTGGACGGTGCGCCGGTCGGTTGACCATCCCATTCGGCGCATCACCTCTTTTTCCGTGCTCGGGAGCATCGTCATCGGCCTGTACCTGAATACCGTTTTTTATCCGGTGATCCTGGAATACCAGTCGGGTATTCGCGCCGCGAAACGGGCGAACCGAAGCTATCCGGGCCGATCCGCCGGCGCGGAAGAGGTGTACACCTGGCTGTTTGAGTTTTACCTGGACGGCCCCATGGTCTATACCGACTGGGACGAATCGCCTTCCCGCTGGCCCGACCTCTTGTTCACCAACCAAAGGGGACTGCTCAGACTCGCCCGGCAGGATATTCCCTTCGAGGTCATCGAAACCTTCGGTCACTACCACACCACCGCTCTGACCTTTGCGTTTTTGTACAAACCCACTCGCCCCGGGACGCTGGAGACCCGCTATTTGGTCGCCTTGAAAAAAAGGGAATATATTCAGGACAACGAGCACTGAGCCGGCACCCGTTGGAAGGTGCGTTTTACTCCCGGCCCGATAAACCCGCGACTTATGCGAAAGATATTCCACGGACTGCTACTAACCATGTGCGGCTTTTCCCTTGGCCTCTCCGGACAACCGGCCGGGGTCACGTTTGAACTTTCCGCATCCACCCTTTCCGATACGGCTGAGGTCTATGTCACCGGCAACAGGGCGATTTTTGGTCCCTGGAACCCCGGAAAAGTCGCGCTCGAAAAAAAAGGCAACCACTATTGGGCCAAAACAGTGCCCCTGGCAAGGGGCTCCCTGGAATACAAATTCACGCTGGGCTCCTGGGAGAAGGAGGCCGCGCGGCCCAATGGACAACCCCTGTCCAACTTCAGGGCCGACGTACAGTCCGACACGGTCCTCCGGCACCGCATCGGCTACTGGACCGCCGGCACGGCACCGCCCGAAGGGCAGATCACCGGCACGGTCAACTACCACCGGGGAACCGAATATCCGGGCATAGCCGAGCGCGATGTGATCGTTTGGTTGCCACCCGGCTATGAAGAGGATCACCGCCGCCGCTATCCGGTGCTGTATATGCACGACGGGCAAAATGTTTTTGACCCGGCCACCAGTTCGTTTGGCGTGGACTGGCAGGTGGACGAAACCTGTACCCGCCTGATCGAAGCCCAAGCGATCGAGCCCTTGATCGTCGTGGGTATTTACAACAGCCCGGATCGCGCCCTGGACTACAGCCCCGGGCCCAAGGGCGACGCCTATATGGCCTATCTGGTCAAACAGCTCAAGCCCTTCATCGACCGCATGTACCGCACCCGGCCGGAGCGTGAGCACACCTTCACCGGCGGCGCATCCATGGGCGGGCTCATCGCATTCATGCTGGCCTGGGAGTACCCGGAGGTCTTTTCCGGAGCCCTCTGCATGTCGCCGGCCTTCCGGTACAAAACCTTTGACTTAGTCGCCCCCGTAAGTGCTTACCGGGGAGCGAAAAAACCGGTGCGCATCTATCTGGACAACGGCGGAGTAGGCTTGGAAAATCAGTTGCAACCCGGCGTGACGGACATGTACCGGACGCTGAACAGCCTGGGCTACACCCCCGGCCAAGACCTCCTTTGGGTATATGCCCCCGGGGCCGAGCACTTCGAGTCGGCCTGGGCCGCCCGCATGCCCGTGGCTCTGCAGTGGCTGCTGAATCCCTGACGCGGAGCGAGCCGACCGGTGGAATATGCAGCTGATACCGTTTAAAAATAAAAAGTCGCGTATTCCCGCTTTTCAGGATAAAATGCCAACCGAAAAAGGTCATTTTATCCTGAAACCCGTATAAGGAGCAAGGATTTACCGGGCCAATGCCCGCCGGGGGGTCCGCCTTCCCACCGTCCTACCGGACGTCTTCCTGCAGGCATCCCTACAAATCCGTACTTTTGGCCTTCGAAAAAGACCCAGCCCCATGCCGGAAGACGTTTTCAAGAAAGTGGAAGCCCTCATCGAGGAGATCGAACGAGCTGATCCGAATACTGCGGAGGACGTGGAGCAGTTCCGCATTCGCTTTTTGGGCAGCAAAAACGTGCTCAAACCCCTGATGGGAGAGATCCGCCACATTCCGAACGAGCAAAAGAAGGACTACGGTCAGCTGGTCAATCGCGCCAAACAGATCGCCCAGCAGAAGTACGAGACCCTGCAAGCCCGGGCCGAAGCGGCCGAGGCGGAAGCCGAAGCGGAAAAGCTGGACCTCACTGCGCCGGCCGAACCGCTGGAATTGGGCGCCCGCCATCCGGTGGCTCTCACCCTCAACCGCATCATTCGCATTTTCGAGCGCATCGGCTTCGTAGTGGCTGAAGACCGGGAGATCGAGGACGACTGGCACAACTTCACCGCCATGAACACCCCGGCCGACCACCCGGCACGCGATATGCAGGACACCTACTACCTTCGCAACAGCACCGAAATGCTGTTGCGCACCCACACCTCCAGTGTGCAGG
>JAJDFU010000152.1 GCA_020528935.1 Saprospiraceae bacterium
TTGAGTGCGGGCATACGCGAAGTGCTCATCATCTCCACTCCCCAGGACCTGCCGAAGTTTGAGCACCTGCTGGGCGACGGGGAAGACCGGGGGTGTTCGTTTTCGTACGTGCCCCAGTACGAGCCGAATGGCTTGGCACAGGCATTCGTACTGGGGGAATCCTTTATCGGGGGGGATCCGGCTGCGCTCATCCTGGGCGACAACGTCTTTTACGGGGCCGGACTCAAAGAACTGCTTCAGGACAGCGTAGACCCGGTCGGCGGCGTCGTCTTTGCCTACCAGGTAGCTGACCCGGAGCGGTACGGCGTGGTGGAGTTCGACCGGGACTTCAACGCCCTGTCCATAGAGGAAAAACCCGCCAGGCCCAAATCGCGCTATGCCGTACCCGGTCTCTACTTTTACGACAACGAGGTCGTGGAGATCGCCAAGCAACTGAAACCCAGTGCGCGGGGCGAGTACGAGATCACCGATGTGAACAAGCACTACCTGGCCGCCGGCCGGCTCAAGGTCGGTGTATTGGGGCGCGGCGTAGCCTGGCTGGATACCGGCACACACGATTCCCTCATGCAGGCCAGCCAGTTCATACAGGTCATCGAAAAACGGCAGGGCCTGAAAATCGGCTGCATCGAGGAGGCGGCCTACGAGATGGGTTTCATCGATGCCGCCCAACTGGAGGAGCTCGGCCATCGCTACATCAAGAGCGGATACGGTGCGTACCTGCTCAATCTGCTGAACGAAGAGCGCTATCCGCAGCAGGCCGGGGGGCACGAGGGATAAGCCGGGCTCGGGCACAGATACCCGCAGCGCAGTCTGCCGTCGCGCTGCGCGCACAGTTTTATATCTTTAAGCAGCATCAACGCTCGCCTATGAGTCCGTTCTTTCGATGGTTGATTCGTCTGGTTCTCTTTGCTGTGGTTGCCGTACTGGGCATTGCGGCTATCCGGACCGTTTCGTTTTCCTCGCGCCAGATCCAAGTGGAACCGGCGGACCTGGCGGCTGTGCCCGAGGCGGCCGCAGAGCGCCTTTCACAATCCATACGATTTCCCACGGTCTCCACTGCCGAAGGCGTGGATACGGCGGCCTTTCTGGCCCTGGATTCCTTTCTCACCCGGTCGTTCCCCCTGGTGGACTCCCTGCTGGAACACCGGCGGGTCAACCGGTTCAGCCATCTCTACCGGTGGCCGGGGCGAAAGTCCGGCCTGGAGCCCGTGCTGCTGATGGGCCACCTGGACGTGGTGCCCGTAGAACCGGAAGCTTTGCACAGGTGGTCGCATCCGCCCTTTAGCGGCCGGATATCGGACGGCCAGATCTGGGGGCGGGGTACCCTGGACGACAAGGGTGCCTGCCTGGGTATACTGGAAGCGGTGGAGATGTTGCTCCGGGAGGGTTTTAGTCCGGAGCGCAGCATTTACCTGGCCTTTGGGCACGACGAGGAGGTGAGCGGCCTGAAAGGCGCCAAGGCGATCGCGCACAAGCTGAAAGAGGACGGCATTCAGCTGGCCTACGTGCTGGACGAAGGGCAGGTCGTACTGGAGGATGCCTTGCCCGGGCTGAAAAAGCCCCTGGCTATGATCGGCAATTCGGAAAAAGGCTATGTCACCCTGAAGCTGACGGCTACCCTGGAGGAAGGCGGTCACTCCTCCATGCCGCCCCGCGAGACGGCGGTGGGCGTACTGGCTCAGGGCATAGAACGGCTTAAGGAAAATCTGCTGCCGGCCAATTTCAAAGGGCCGGGGGGGGAAAGGTTCAGCTTTTGCGGCCCGGCAATGGGCTTTCCCTTAAATGGGGG
>JAJDFU010000582.1 GCA_020528935.1 Saprospiraceae bacterium
TTCTTTTAACGTCCTACAGATCCGTTGTGTATGTCCGGCGGGCACACGCAACTGCCTGCCCACGGAAAGCAACGGGGTGGGAGACCGGAAGCGTCTTCTGGGGGAAGTCAACCGGTTGTAACACGGGGAAGGCCTGACCGTAACCCTCTACCAGGTGGCCCGGAAACTCGGGCTGACCAAAGTGCGGATCACCAATTATTTCCCGAAAAAGGAGCAGTTGTTGCTGGCGATCTTTCGGGAATACGAGGAGAAAGCGGCTCGGCTTTACCAGCGGTATCAACAGGATGAAGCCTCCCTGGACCTGTCGGATTTCCTGCTGTATTACAGCAAGATGATGGACCTCCAGTACCGCTACCGCTTTGCCATGGCCTACCTGGCCGTTCAGCCCATCGGAGAGCCGGAGCTCCAGCAACACATCGCAACACGATACCGGCAGAACAAGGCCAACCTGAAGAAACGCCTCAGTTATCAGGTGCGGTCCGGCACGCTTCGGGAGGAACTGTTGGAGCCCGAGACCTTCGAGCTGTTCAGTTTTCAGATATACAATCTGTTCACCACCTGGGTCGTGAGCCTGCAGCTCTACTACAAGGATGAAGGCTACGAGCAGATGAAACCCGTTTTCCTGCGCGGCATCATGAGCTGCTATACCCCTTACCTCACCGAGAAAGGGAAAGCGGAATTGGAGGAGGCTTTCCGCCAAGTAGAAAAAAACCGGGCTGATGTCCCTTAATCGTTAAAATGGCATCGCCATCCAAGGAGAAAAGATCGCGCTCAGGTATACTGGGCGGCGCGGTCTTTGGCCATGCGATCTCAGCCACGAATGAAAGCCGTGGCGTCTCTCTGTTCGAACACATCCGCGTGGGGGCCGGGCTCGGGCTGCGGGTCATGCTCAATAAGACCTTCCGCACCAATATCAATATCGACTTTGGGGTGGGGGACAACTCCCAGGGGTTTTATTTTTCAGGAACCGAAACCTTCTGAGCGCATACAAGAAAATCGAAGGATTTTGCAGGATATATGCCCGCCGGATTCCGTATCTAGTGAGACCTTCACGCCGGATAGTCCATGAGCCGAACAACTGCCATCCTGCGAAAAACGGCCGCCTGGTCGGGCAAGATCCTGCTCATCCTGCTTGGGCTGGCGCTCCTTCTGTTGTTGCTCATCCAGCTGCCCGCCGTACAGAACCAGCTCACCGGCTGGGCGGAAGACTTCCTGCGAAAAAAAACCGGGGCGGACATCGCCATCGGCAAGGTGGCGATCAATTTCCGCGGCAATCTCCTGCTGAAGGACATCTTCGTGCCCGACCCCGCCCGCGATACCCTGCTGTACCTGGGCAGGCTGGAAGCGGGCATACGCCCGCGCGGCCTGCTGGGCAAAAAAGTACAGATCAAAAGGATCGCCCTGGACCACGTCCGGGCAGATGTGCACCCCCTGGCCGACGGCAGCATGAACTACCAGTACCTGCTCGATGCCTTTGCCGGAGCTCCTGCCGGAGAACCCGCCGCTCCGGAAACCGGTTCCGGCGGCACGGGCTGGGACATTCAGCTGCCCCGCGCTTCCATCGGCCTGCACCGCATCGGGCTGCGCTACCGCACCCCCGACAGCAGTCTGATCGCCGACGGCTACATCGGCAGCCTCGACCTGCGCACCGACGAGGTCTCCCTGCTCCGGGGAAAAGTCGATCTGGAGCGGATCGCCCTGGAAGATTCGGATATCTATCTGGGCATGTTTGGCGATTCGGACCCGGAAGCAGCCGACGAGTCTCCTGCTGCTCCCTTGCGCTACGCCATAGAAGCCGGCGAGCTGGCCATCCATAACGTTGGCTATCGCATGGACATGGCCGACCTCCGGCTGGACACCTACGTCGGCGATGCCCAGGCGGAAGAAACCGAGGTTGGCCTCCTGGGCGATACGATCCGCATCGGGCTGGCCCGGTTCGATCTGGCCGGCAGCCGGTACCAGATGGATATTCCTTCGGCGGCCCCCACACGCGGCTTCGACTACAGCCACATGGACCTGGACGGCATCACCATCCGCTTGTCCGATCTGGATTACGACAATCTCGACATCCGGGGGCAGGTGCGCGAGCTGGCCGCCCGCGATCACAGCGGCTTTGCCCTTACGGGCTTCCGGTCGCAGGTGCACTACACGCCGGACTCTGTGGCCGTCCGGGATCTGATCGCCACCACCCCCCGGTCGCGCATCGGCCTGCCGGTGGGGCGCATCACCACCCCCTTCCTGGAGGATTCCACCCGCCTGGAAGACATGGTCGTGGACCTGGAGGTAGCGAATACGGCGCTCGTCCTGAGCGATGTGGCCTATTTCGTGCCGGCACTCTACGAGCTGGACGCCTATCCGGCCGAAAAGGATCAGCCCTGGCAGCTGGACACCCGCATCCGCGGCACCCTCGCAGATCTGGACATCGCCGATTTCCGGCTGGCCGGCCGCAGCACGCGGGCCCGCCTTTCCGGTCGAGTCCGGCATGTCGTGGATATGGATCGCCTGCTCACCGACCTGAACATCCACGAACTCCAATCCTCGGGCCCCTTCCTCCGTCGCTGGCTGCCGCCCGGCACTTTGCCGGAATACATCGAGCTGCCGCAGGTGATCGCCCTGCAAGGCAGTGTACAGGGGCCGGTCCGGGACCTGACCATAGACCTCAACACCTCTCTGAGCCGGTATGTGGAGCCCGTGACGGCCAAGCTGCGGCTGCAGGGCGAGGTGTGGAACGCTCTGGATCCCGCCAACCTGCGCTTCGATCTCGCGCTGGATACCTTCTGGGCTACCCGCACCGAACTGGAGGCTTACCTGCCCGACAGCCTTCGGGCGCAGCTCCGGCTCCCGGAGAGCACAGCCCTGCACGGCCACTTCCGCGGCAGCCTGGACACGGCTTTTGCCGAGCTGGAGCTGGATGCCCTGCGCAACGGCCGCCGCAGCATCCTCGCCCTGCACGGCCGAGTGGATAGCCTCACAAAGCCCGGGGCCCTGGCCTTTGACCTGAACCTGGATAAAATGGTCATCCAGCCGGAGGAGCTGGCCGCCTACCTGCCCGAAGGCGCCCTGCCCGGCTATCTCCAACTGCCGCTCATACGCTCTGCCAACGGGGCTTTTGAGGGGAACCTGCAAAACCTGGACGGCGAGGTGGCTATTGCCACCACGGCCGGCTACTTCCGCGCCGACGCCCGCCTGCAGGACACGGCCTACTGGGTCGAACTGGATATCGACAGCCTGGTGCTCCAGGAGCTCTTCACGGACAGCATCGCCTACGACAGCGTTGTTTCCTGGCCGGCCCCGCCAATAGCCTTGCATGCAGAAGCTGACGGAGAGGGACTGGATATCGAGCGGGATCTGTTGGCCGATGTAGCGCTGCAGTTGCGGTTTGTAGGCGACACCATCCACTGGGCGGATGGGCTGATCGTGGAAGGCCGGGTGGACCGGCTCTCCTTTGACGGGAAATTGAGCCTGCACGAGACGGAGGCCGACTTCGACTTCGACCTGATGGCCAATTTTGTGGAGGGCAGAGACACCACTGCCATCATCGGAAAAATTGAGAAACTGGACCTGCACCGGCTAAAGGTCCTCCAAAAGCCCTTTGACCTGCAGACCAGCCTGCTCCTGAACACCAGAGGAAGAAGCCTGGACAGCCTAATGGCCACGGCGGCTCTGGGGGAATTCAAGATCCTCTACGACAGCACCGTCGAATCCTCCCGATTCGTCACCGCCCAGGTGGAGCGCATCAAAGCGGAAAACAAACTGAGCGGGATCGTGCTGAGCGACTTCGTCACCGCCATCCTGGTGAATCAGGCCCAGGAGCCGGAATACTTCCGCCAGATCCTGGCCGGGTTGACCCAAAAGCTGGAAATCAAAGAGGAGCGGTTGCAATTGAACCCGGATCCCACCCAAAACCTGGCCGCGGCCCTGGAGGTGGAGCGACCGGGCATCTTCACCTCCGGCATCATTCCGGGGCTCACCGAGCTGGACACCGTTGAGGTCCTGGGGGCTTTTGATCTGCAGGACTCCTCACTGGCGGTACACGCTTTCATTCCTCATGTACAGTACCAGGCCTATGTGCTGGATTCCACATCCATTGGGGCCGTCAATTGGGAAGGGCTCTTTCTGGCGGGACTGGAGCTGCAATACGCCAACCTGTTCGATCAGGTCGAGGTGCGCGACCTGGTGGTGGCCACCGTGCAGCGCGTTCCCGATCAATACCTTTTAATTCTTCAGCAAAAGGATACGATCCACAGCCCGGCACCTTCGGATTCCATGCGTTTCAGGGTGATCGGCAACCTGGTCCAGGAAGCCGGTTCCTATACCCTGCAGTTCATGGAAAGGCCCATCATCAACTACGACACCCTGTGGCGCTTTGATCCCGCTAATGAGATCGTGTACGGAAACGGAGAACTCCACGTGCGGGATCTGCGGCTTTCCCGGCAAGACGAGTCCCTGCTGATCGACGAGGTGAGCGAAAACCGGATCGAAGTGAATTTTGACAACTTCGGCATGGCCTTCTTTTCGGACATCGTAAAATGGAAAAGCGATTATTTGCTGGGTACGGCCAACGGCAAGGTACAGGTGACTAACCCGCTGGACAATCCGGAGATTGTGACAGACCTTCGGATCGACCGCTTTGGCCTGCTGCGTGCTCCCCTGGGTGACTTGCGGCTCGAAGCCGTGGGCGACAAAGAAGGCCGGTGGGACGGCAACCTGGCCTTGCAGGGGAAGGGCCATCAATTGAAGTTAAAGCGCGCATACCATCCGGAGGCGGCAGATGTGATCCAGGCACGCTTGCAGACCAGCCCGCTCACCCTGGCCACCCTGGCTCCCATGTTGGCCGGCCGGCCGGATGCCCTGGACGGAAAGCTGCAGGTGGACCTGTCTGTTCGAGGCAAACCCGAGGACCCCAACCTGCAGGGCCAGATGCGATTTGCCGATGTGCGGCTGCGCCCCACCCCCACGCAGAGCCCCCTGGCGATCGAAGACGGCAGCATCCAGTTTCAGAACAAGATCATCAGCAGCCCCGAGGACATCCTCATCCGCGATTCGCTGGGCCAGACGGCCCGCCTCTCCCTGGGGCTGATTCTCCAGGAACTCTCCAATCCCGTATTTGCCACCCAGCTGGAGGCGGAGAACTTCCTGCTGCTGAACACCCCGCCCAGCGATACGGCCCTGTACTACGGCACCCTGTTTTCGGACGCGAACGTCAACATCATCGGCAGCCTGAAGGACCTCATCCGGTGACATGCCTTTTTTACACCACGGAAAGCCTCCAAACCCACCTATTGTTCAGACCGCAGCAACTGTCTGG
>JAJDFU010000534.1 GCA_020528935.1 Saprospiraceae bacterium
TTCAGCCTGTTGAGATCCACAAAGAGACCGGCCAGGATATTGAGCGACCCCCCGGCCTGTTGGAAGAGGGCCCAGAAGATCATGTGGAACACTAAAAGGAATATAAAAACGATCATGCGCTGGCCCTCCACTTTGGCCTCGGCCCGAAGCGCACCGACGAGCAGGTATCCCAGCACGCCCAGTCCGCCGATGAGGAGGATGTAGTTCGTGATGTCTTCCCGGTTGATGAGAAACATGAGGGGAAAAACAGAGAGCAACGCCCCGATGATGACCAGGCTTTCCTTGGTCAGGCCCGCTTTCCAGGGCTTGCGGTAATCGGGATCTACGGCCAGACCCTTATCCGGGTATTTGCGCATATTGATGATGAAGTTGATCACACCAATAATCATGCCGACACCGGCGGCCAGAAAACCCCACTCCCAACCGATCTGCTCGCCGAGGTAGCCGCAGGTAAGCGGGGCCAGGAAGGCGCCGATATTGATCCCCATATAAAAGATCGTAAAGGCGCTGTCCTTTCGGGAGTCGTCGCGATCGTAAAAATTGCCCAGGAAACTGGAGATGTTGGGTTTGAAGAAACCATTACCTATGGTGAGCAGCCCCAGGCCGACGAAGAAGATCTGCTCCGAGAGCCCGGCACCGGCGGTGAGGGCCAGCGTAAACGGGCCTGCCGCCATGAGCAACCCGCCCAGCACAATGGCCTTGCGAAATCCCATAAGGCGATCGGCCAGGAGCCCCCCCAGAATGGGCGTACCGTAGAGGAGGGCGTTGTAGGCCCCGTAAATGCCGTAGGCCCGGGCATCGGCCTCTCCCTGAGCCATCATATCGAACAGCTCTTTTGTCATGTACAGAATGAGCAGCGCCCGCATGCCGTAGAAGGAAAAACGCTCCCACAACTCGGTGAAGAACAGGGTAAACAGGGCCCGGGGGTGGGTTTTTCGCTGGGTGAAGATGATAAAGGGCACCCAGATGAAAACGAAAACCCACCCAAAGATGAGTAAACCTAGTGCTGAGTCCATGCTAATGGTTTGTTTGTAAAATGGTATTCCGCATCGCGTTATCCGACTTTCGGCTGATCGGCCAGTTCGTATCCCTCCTGCTCTTCGAAGTGCGAGCTACCTTTGTCCTCCGCGCCGTGCGTCAGGCGTTTGAGCGGCTTGAGCATGGCCAGCACGATTAGCCCGACCAGGGTACAAAAAACGGCAATGCCGGTAAAGATCTCCAGTTCGCCGGCAGACTGGGCCCATTCACCCAGCAGGCCGGCGATCTTATTGCCCAGACCGGTGGCCGCAAAATAGGCACCCATCATGAAAGAGGCGTATTTCACCGGTGCCAGCTTCGTGATAAAGGAAAGCGCTACCGGCGAAGCGCACAATTCCCCTACCGTGTGGAAGAGATACGCCAGAATGAGCCAGATCATAGCGGCTTCACCTACCTCCTTATACTGCAGGGAGGCTGCCGTCATGAACAGAAAGCCCCAACCCATGATCATCACTCCCCAGGCCATCTTGAACAGGGAAGAGCCTTCGCGGCCTCTATTTTTCCAACGGTACCAGAAATTGGCCACAGCCGTACCCAGGGTGATGATAAAAAAGGCGTTCACCGACTGGAACCAGCTGGCCGGCACCTCGAAGCCCAGCAGCATGCGGTTGGTCTTTTGCTCGGCGTACAGGTTCATCAGCCCACCGGCCTGTTCGAAGGCTCCCCAGAAAATGATCACCAGCAGGAAGGACAGAAACATGACCTTCATCCGATCGATCTCCACCTCGGTGAGCGGACGATCGTAGGCTTCGCGATCGGGCGAATCGGCCGTGCCGATGAATTCGCCCACCCCTTTGAGGTAGCGCTGCCCGAAGAGATACATCAGTTGGCCCAGCAACATGCCAATACCGGCCAGGCCGAACCCGTAATGCCAGCCGTAGGTCTCGCCCACATAGCCCACTACCAGGGCCGAGAGAAATGCGCCGATATTGATGCCGATGTAGAAGATGGTAAAGCCCTTGTCGCGGCGGTCGTCGCCAGGGCGGTACAGCCCGCCTACCATGGTGGAAATATTCGGCTTGAGGCAGCCCACACCCAGTATGATGAGCCCCAGGCCCGTGTAGAATGCCCAGACGGCCTCTACGGCCAGGATGCCGTGCCCCGCGCAGAGCAGGAGCCCGCCCAGCATCACCGTGCGCTTTTGCCCCAGCAGGCGATCCGCCAGAATGCCTCCGGGAATAGAGGCCAGGTACACCAGCATGGTATACCACCCATACAGGGCCAGGGCCTGCTCATTTGTCCAGCCGAAGCCGGGATTGGCACTGGTGGTTTCCGCTACCAGAAAGAGCACCAGGATGGCCCGCATGCCGTAGTAAGAAAAGCGCTCCCACAATTCCGTAAAAAATAAAACGTAAAGCCCGGCCGGATGGCCCAGAATTTTTGGTTGGTTGTCGAAATCAAACGAATCCGAGACCGCCGAGGTCTGATCTGCCATGGTCAATTGTTGTTTTCCTTTTCCGTCTTTCCATCCCCTATCGCTCCATAGGAAGACAAAACGAGGCTAAAATAAACGCTTTTCCCTTGGGCAGGAAAGATCACCGCTGTTTTATTTGCCGGGAAGACGCGATAGAAAAGAAAAATTTGGCCGATCCGCCGGCAGAGCGATCGGACCTCGACGAGGGGCACGGATTATCCGTCCATGTCGCGGACGGGGAGCGAGACCGGCTCCCCGTCCACTTCGAATTGCCAGCCGGCTCCTTCCACCATCATGCGGATGGTTTCCAGCAACTCCTGCCCCTGATGGCGGGCTGCGTCCATAAGGGGGCTCTGTTCGGCCTTTTCGCGAATGAAGGTTTTCGCATTGTTCTGCAGGCGATTGTAATCGGCCTCATCAAAGGTGTTGAATACGCCCTCGGAGATGTCGTAATAATCCAGTTCGTGGTCGATGGAGAGGATCTCGGGCTCAGGCAGGCCGGACAGGGCCACCGTCCTGGTGGCCGGCCGGAGTTCCCAACTCACCCGGTCCAGGTCGTAGCCGACGGATACCTTGGCGCGCACCCGCAGCAAAGCTTTTTTCTGAAACAGCCCAATATCATAGCCTATGTAGTCCTCGTAACTGTACACCTCATTGATGTAGCCTTCGACGGTTACCAGCTGAGCGACCTGCTGAATGCGCTCCAGCAACATCCGGCCTTCTTCTTCGACCACAGGCTGCCCCCCTACGGGCAGCTTTAGGGAACGGCTGGCCCACCAACCCAGTGCAAAGGCCGCCAGCGCCAACAGAATCCAAAAAACCAGTCTGACCGCGCGCATACTTAATTTTTAGCGGTTAACGGATGCCTCAACCCCTTGTATTCCTTGAGCACGGCCTTGACCGACCCTACCGAAACGGGCGATTCGATGAGCAGGGGCAGCCGGTTGTCGTCGTTGGATACCCAGACCAGCATCTCGTCGCCCTCCTTGAAGTATTCCCCTTCGATGAGGTCGGGGCTGAACACAATGGCGTCGAAACGGCCCTGCCCCTTGATCTTTTTATTGCCGTCCATCCCCTTGTACGTGACCTTCAGAGGCCATACCTCTTTATCCATAAAAATGCGAACGGGTAGGTGCTGCCCGGGCTCCAGCGACTGAAAATCGACATTTCGCGTGTAGTAGATGATGGAGAGTATATCGTGCATACAGCTGCCCAGCTCGTATTCGCTGAGCTTGGCCTTCCGCCGGTTGTCTCCGCGGAGCGAACGGGCCGTGTACTGGTTTTGATCAAAAACGACCTTGTCGTACAAGGTGAACTTGCCCTCCTGCACATCCCGTATGCTCACTTTCGGCAAAAGGGTTTCCTTGTCGACGTAGGTATCGTAGCGGTCGCGCACCTTGAAAAACCACTCGTAGGATTTATAGGTGGCCCCATAGGCCGAGAGGTGGTACTGATCCTTCATTTCCTTGACCCGGAAGGTAACTTCCCCCGCCGACATCCACACGAAATTCCAGTTGTAGTACAGTTTGTAGGTAATGGTTTCGCCGTCCTGGAAGGTAAAATTCTGAATGGAGCATTGGTTGATCGCATCTTCCGTTCGGACCTCAGCGGCCGACTTTTTGCTTTCCCGGACCGGTTGATACAGCAACAGCAAAGGCAGCATCCAAAGCGCCCAATGCAATGACTTGTTCTTCATGGTGTTTCGATTTGGTTCGGAATACAGGGGGGATGCAAACCCCAGACTTTCATTCCCGAGCATTTCCTTAGCTTAGTGCAATAACGCCGGAGCATGCAGGCAATCTTCTGCGCGTAGTTTCGATTACCATTTCTTTAACATTTTTCATATGCCAAGCGTTCCCTATTGCATTCTGGGTATCGATCCCGGCACCAATGTCCTGGGCTATGGTCTGCTGCAGGTTGCCGGCAAGGAACTGAGCTTGCTGGATATGGGCACGGTCCGGATGAAGCGCCAGGCCAGCCAGAGCGAAAAGCTATCGCAGATCTTTTCCCGGGTCGATCAGCTCATCCGACGCTACGAGCCCAGGGCACTGGCCATTGAGGCGCCTTTCTACGGAAAAAACGTACAGAGCATGCTCAAGCTGGGCAGGGCACAGGGCGTGGCGATCGCCGCAGCGCTGAAAAACGGGCTGCCGTTCCAGGAGTACTCTCCCCGGCGGATCAAGCAGGCCGTGACCGGTAACGGCAATGCTGCCAAGGAGCAGGTGGCCGCCATGCTGGTGCAATTGCTCGGTGGAAGCATGGATTCGGAATCGCTGGACGCCACCGATGCCCTGGCAACGGCCTTGTGCCATTACTACAGCGCGCTGGCAACGAATGCGGGAAAGGGCAAACAGAAATACACCGGCTGGGAAAGCTTCCTCAAGGACAACCCGGGGCGGATCAAGGATTAACCGTTGTAGGCCGTTCGTATGCGGGCGGCGAGCTCCTCCAGTTCCTCGTCGCTCATTTTTACGGGCGGGCGACCGAAATTCATATCGGACATTCGGGTGATGGGGATCAGGTGCACGTGCGCATGAGGCACTTCCAGACCTACCACCGCCACACCCACGCGGCGGCAGCTGACCACCGATTCGATCGCCCGGCTCACCTTCCCGGCAAAGACCATGACCCCGGAGAGGTGGTCGTCATCCAGATCGAAAAAGTAATCGATCTCTTCTTTGGGAACCACCAGAGTATGCCCTTTGGACATGGGGCGTATGTCCAGAAAAGCGAAGAAGCGATCGTCTTCGGCGATCTTGTAGGAAGGCAATTCGCCGCGAACGATCTTGGTGAAAATACTTGCCATAGTTAAAAGGAGATATCCACGATTTCGAATTCGAGCTGGCCGCGGGGCGTTTCAATGAGGGCCTTGTCCCCTTTGGTCTTGCCCAACAGGCCTTTTCCGATCGGCGAACCCACCGATATTTTTTTGGCTTTCAGGTCCGCCTCGGATTCCGACACCAACTGGTAAGTGATCTGGTGGTCGTTTTTGGTATTGCGAATGGTCACCTTGGCCAGGACGGTAACCTTGGAGGTATCCACCTGGCTTTCGTCCAGGATGCGTGCATTGGACAGTACTTTTTCCAGTTCGTTGATGCGCAGCTCGAGCATGCCTTGCGCCTCCTTGGCTGCGTCGTATTCGGCATTTTCGGAAAGATCGCCCTTGTCGCGGGCTTCGGCTATGGCCATAGCGGCCTCTTTGCGCCCCCTGGACTTGAGATCTTCCAACTCGGCCTTGAGCTTTTCGTACCCCTCTTTGGTCAAATAATTAAACCCTGCCATATCGTATTCCGGTTTATATGCGGCTTTTGAAATTAGCGACTGCGACCCTGCCCGCCGGTGGTGGCTGAGCTGTACGGACACCGCCTTGTGAAAGTTGAGTGCGGAAGGAGGATCGCCTTGTCGCCCGGGCATTAAAAAATCGAGAACGCTTCCATTCCGGAAACGTTCTCGATGGTCTTTCGCTGCAAAAATACGGAAAATCGACAAACCCGCAAGGACTACAGGTCGAAGCGCAGCCCGAAATTGTGGGTGCCGTCCCACACGCGGGTCGTGCGGTAAGCGTAGTCCACAGACAAGCGGGAATCCCGGTTGCGTTTGCTGAGCGGGACGCCCAGGGAAGCGCCGAACGCCAGACCGGTATAGATGGGCGCTTCGAATTCTTCGGCACTGCCCATGTCAAATTTGTAGCCCGCACGCAATTCCACATAGCGATCGAAGGAGTATTCGATGCCTGCACCGATCTGGTCTCTGGAGAAGGAATTGGCCGTGAAGTTGCCCATCGCTGTGATGCGGTGGCGCTCGCCGAGCAGAAAGTCGTAGGCCATACCGATGTTGAGCGTGGAGGGCAATTCAAAGCCGGCATTTCGGCGGTCGAAGGTAAGCTGTGTGGGACCGTCGTTGCCTTGGATTTCCGTCTGCTGGCCCAGCGCTTCTCCGCTGAATTTCATGCGGGTGCCGATGTTGCGCAATGAAACGCCGAACTTGAAGTTGCCGGTGCGGTACTGGACTCCGGCATCCAGCGCAATGCCGAAGGAGTTGAGGTCGGCCAGGCTCTCGGAGACCGCCCGAACCAGAAAGCCCACCGAAATTTTTTCTGCAAACGTATGGGCGTAGCCGATCCCGATATTGAGAAAATTGGGCGAAAAAGTAGAGCCCGTACCTTCCGGCAGGGCAGTAGTGGTGACCGGGATATCGCCGAAGTCCAGCGACATCAGCGTCAGGGCCAGCGCCCCGTTTTTGCCCAGGCGGGTCGAGATGCCTCCTGCTGACATGCTGATATCGGTGCCCTGCAGATACAGGGCGTGGCTGGCGTACACCTGCAACTTGCTGATCTGCCCGATTCCGGCTACATTCAGCCGCATTGCTTCCGCTCCGCTGATTGTGGCGGTGTTCATCGTGTGCAGGCCGGCCGATCGCGCCCAGGGATTCATCAGGAGCTCATAGGCGCCTGCTTCCCCCTGGCGATCCGGGTTGCCTGCGCGCACTTCCGCCGTCAGCAGAGCCAAAAGAAGTATGGTGAGAACGTAAACGTTTTTCATGCTGTCGATTTTGAAATGGGAAAGAGCGGGGAGCACACTGCCGGCCCCCCGGCTCTTCCGATGATGCGTTTAGTTTCCGGAGGGATCGAACGGGCGCTTGAGGCCAAACCACTTCAGCGTGCGTTCACCCAGGCCTTCAGCAGCCACATGGATGAGGTACACCCCGCTGGCTACCGGAATGCCTTTGTTGTTGCGCACATCCCACTCCAGGAAAGGCAGGCCCTGAGCACTCTGAATGCCCGAACCCCGGGGATTGAGCGGCTGCTCGTCCCGGTTGTATTGCCGGATGAACTTGCCGTCCAGGGTGTAAATGGTCACTACGCACTTGGCGGGCAAATTGGTGATGTACACCTTGTTCTCAAAGGTGGTGTTCTCGTACTCGGAATAGGCGTAGTAGGGATTGGGTACTACGTTGATCATATCCAGGGCCGAGGCCACCTCTTCTCCTGCCAGCGGCGAGGGTTCCTTGCCGTCCAACTGGAAGCGATAGGTGGGATAACCGTCGTATTCCCCCGTACCCACAGCCGTCTGGTACGGATTCTCCACGCGCAATTTCACCACTACATCCTCGGGCACGAGGCCGTCGGCATAGGACAGCATCTGCGTGCCGGGATTGGTCATGATCATTCCGGTCCAGGTGATGTCTTGCATCCCTTGCCAACGGAAGCTCTGCACGTTGAAGTCGAGCCATTGCTGCTGCAGGGCGCATTCGTCATAAGGCGTACGAGTCACGTAAATGAAGTGCTGGCCGCCCACCATGTAGGGCGAGATGAAGCCCGAAAATCCGGAGCCGAACAGCACCTGATCCGTGGGGTTGAACATCATGTCGGCCCCGTTGCCCCGAACGTCGTTCAGCAGGGTACAAGCCGTAGAGTCGCCCAAGGATTCGAAGAGGACATCGCAGTCGTAGAAGGTGTTCTCCCCAAAGAAGATGTTGAGCCGTTGTCCCGTCTCCACGTCGATGGCATAGCCGGGGAACCAGGCCAGGCCGATCGAATCGTCATCTGTCGCCGCTTCGTCAATATCGGGCAGTCCGTCGCCATCCGCGTCTTCCTTGGTCACCGAGCGATCCGAGCGAATGCCGAAGTTGTCCACATCCGGATCGGCCTTGGGCAGCCCCTGCTGCTCAAAGAACCGGCTGTGGGTTTCCACCACGACGCAACGACTCCACAGGTCCTTATTGGAGGTGAAGACAATATCGACGTTGTTCAGATCGGCCATGCTGGTGTTCTCGCGCAGGGTCCGGGCACCCGGAATGAAGGTCCATTTGGGCGTCACGTAGAAGTCTTCCGGGTTTTCCGGTTCCCGCCAGTTGGCCAGGAAGAAGGGCGTAAAGATTTGGGGTTCCCCATTGAAGATGGTGAAATCCTGATTGGGATCGAAGACGGCATCCACGTCGTTCTCTTCGGTGAGAATGTAGCGGAAAGCCTGATTATCCAGGCCAATGCCTTCAATGGGGTCAAAGCCGTTGGGTATGCCGCGAAGCCATTGTTCACTGCCACCCGCGGGATAGATGATCTCGGTGCCGATCTTGCCGTTGTTGCGCGTAGTGCGACTACCGGGTTCTTCGGCCTGCCCTATGGTTATGGATATCCCGAATTCCGGTATGATCTGCTCGTTCGGGCTGGCTATGGGTTTTTCGGAGACGATGACCGGGCTGTTGGGGTCGGTCAGGTTTCGAAGCTCCCAGTTGATGGTATCGTCGAGTATGTCGTTGCTCATGTCCTCATCAAAGAAGGTGAGCAGGAACTCGCCATCCACCACTTCCAGCGGATTGTACACTTGTACGTCGATCGGCCCCTGGCCGGGCTGGTAGGTCAGCTCGCCCTCGTAGGGCGTGCCGGGCTGCGACTGTGCCTCCAGCACCCCGGCGAAGGATTCGTCCGACAGGTTCAGGAAACTGCTGCCCGTACCCACGCCGTCCAGGCGCGTGATGATCGCGCCGTCGCCGTAGCTGGAGTTGAGTACGCGATCCACGGTGGGGCGGGGAATCACCGTGTAGAAGGGCAGGTTGCCGTCGCCAATGTTATCGCGTCCCTCCAGATAGGGTCGTTGCTGACCATCGGGCGGCACCACCCGCGGATCGAATTCCTGGTAATTGTTGTACCCGTAGGCCAATACGGCATAGTAGTACTTTTTGTGGTTCACGAGCCGGGCATCGTTGTCGCCGAAGGCATCGGTGGTTATGCGGAAGGTATGCCGAATGCCACTGTCGCTGCCGTCTACCTGCTTGACAGGCACGAAGTAGGCCTCCGAGGTCGGGCTTTCATCGGCTTCCTCCCAGTTGAAGATGGTGGTCACCCCGTTGCGCACGTCCACCTTGGCGATCTCGCGCACCCGCGAGGGGTCGTCGCGCTCGTCGAGCGAAGCGCTCGGATCGGCAAACTGGAAAATGCGATAGCCCTCAAAGACGTAATTGGAGTCCACGATGCCCTGCGGCACGTTCAGTCCCCGCTCGGAGTATTCCTCATTGATGTTGTTGGACGGGGGATTGTTGGTCAGCACGGCAATGATCTCCCGGTCCAGCTCGATCCAGTCCACATCGGGGGCATCCGGGCCGTCCGGCAGGTTGAAACAGGCGTCGAACAGCGCCTGGGCCCGGTCATCGGCAGCCTGCAGGCGGCGGATATCCGGGCAGGGATAATCCAGATTGGGCACCCACACTGCACCGATGATCAGCTCATTGATGGCGCCGGGATCCAATCGGAAGGGCCCGGAAGCCTGGATGGTGCGGCGATCGTATTCGGGCAGGGTACTCTGCGTAGCCGACTGCGGGTGGCACATGGACCAGCCGTCCGGGTCGTTGGGAGGGTCCGTAAAGGCGTATTTGATGGGCTCACCGTCCTGATAGGCGTCGTCGCCAAAGGTAAAGGGCGTGCCGTCGCGCCAGGAGCCCGACAGATAGCGGTAGTATTCGATGAAGTTGTTGGGATCTGACGTGCCGGGAGGAGGGCTGTTGAACGCCTGATTGTTGTAATAGGTGAAGGAAGACATGCCCAATTCCTCGCCGAACTCATCCAGCGGACCGCGGAAGTAGTCGATGCCGATGATGGGAATTTCCGTGCAATAGGTATTGACCTCCTCGCAGGCGCAGCCCGAGATGCCGTCCACGGCGTCGGAATTGTAGGTATAGGCCAGGGAGCGGACGGTATCGCAGCCCACGTAATCGTCCTCGTAGCAGCCCAGGTCGGCGTCTACCCACATAGCGAAGAAGGTACTATCGATGGGCTCTACAGCGCGGTTGATGAGCTTGTAGCGCTGAAAGGTACTGTTGTTGAGTTCGTCGTTCGTTGCGTAGGCAAAGGCCTGCACCTGCACTTCCATCTGTATGGGGTCCGGCGCATTCGTCTGGCGGTGGACATCCCCGTTGTCGTTGTAGATCCAAAAGATCATTTCATCCGGAAACTGGGGATCGCGCGGGTCGCAGCCCCGGATCTCAATGATGGGGAAGTCGCCCAGTTCGGGATTATAGTCGCCGTCCTCATCGCGATCGAAGAAGCCGGCCAATCCCTGCTTGGTATCGGGAAGCTCAAACTGCCATACGTCGAAGAAAAATTCATTCCCCCGGGCCGGCCAGCCTTTCACGCCGTTCGGGATAAGTGCCGGATCGTAAGCAATGCCGGCATCCAGGGCTTCCTGGTAGAGGCGCAGGTGCTCGTCGATTTCATCGCCGGTCACCTTGAAAAAGCGATCCCAGTTGGTGCAGGTGTCCTGATTGGTGCCGCCCGTTTCGGGGTCGAGGGGGCCGGTGTAGAAGTCAAATCGACCGCTGTTGCGGCCGTACGTCTGGGCGGCTACTTTGAAGGTACCACCGTCGTCGATGCCCCCCAGCCATACGGCGCCGGCAAAAATGGAAGACACCTCCGGCTGGCCGGGCGACACTTTGGGCACCACATACACGCCGTCTTCGCCGTTCCACCATACATCGCCGCCGGTGGAGAGAATAGCGCGCACATTGTTTACCTGTTGAAAGGTAAGATTGGTGGGGTTTTCGCATGCGGAGCGGAAGCCCAGGCGTTCTTCCTGGTTGGCTTCGGAAGCACTCTCCGGTTGAATGTCCGGACGGTAAGCCCAGGAAGCCGAGGCGAGCAGCAGTCCGAAGAGACTTAACATGCCGATTTTGACAGATCGCATAACAGTGTATTGTTTAAGCGTTTTATGCACAAATTCAATTAAAAGTTCACGATGGCCCCCAAATACGTTCTGCGGGGCAGGGTGAAAAAGTCCGGGTTGACCCGGGCCCAGCGATAGGAGGCCAGGTAGGCTTCCAGGTTCCGCGCAGAGCTCTGGATCTCGGCGATGCGCCGCTGGCCATCCGGCGTGCCGAGGAAGCCGTCGTCCGGAGGCCACCACGCAGACGTGTAAACGTTGACAACATTGCCGCGAACCGGCAGGCTTGGCACCCGGATGGCACCGCAACGGCCCAACATAGCGGGAACAAGGAATTGCTTATCCACCCGGAGGTTGACCGTGATGTTGGCCGGCAGGCGGGCGCCGTTGATGGAACCGTCGATGATGCGGCCACCCAGTTCGATGCCTTCCCGGCGCGGGGTGTAGGGCCGGCCGCTCACGAAGATTCCCTGCAGGTTGATGCCGAAGTTGGAGAGGATGTCCACGCCGCCGATGCGCGGGCCGTTGTAGCGGCGGCCGGAGCCGTAGCGGTAGTCGGCCGTGGCCACGATACGGTGGCGCTCATCAAAGTTGAGCGGCGCCAGGTCGCGCAGGTTGGTACCGCGGTTGGTCAGGCCGGCCTGCGAGTTGGGATCCGAGCCCGTACCATCGGCAAATTGCAGGGTGTAGTTGGCCTGCAGGGAGAAATTGCCGGTGCGGCGCAGGTCGTATTGCAGCGAAAAGCCCTTTACCGTACCGAAGTCCTGGTTGTCGTAGGTGGTGTATTCGCCCGAGGAGTTGCCGGCTACGAACTGGAAGGTGCGCAGCTGGATCATATCGCGCATCTCCTTGTAGTAGGCCGAGATCTTCAGGGCGGAGGTATTGGTGATCTTCTGCTGGAACCCGACCTCGTAGTCCACTGTCTTCTCCGGCAGCAGGTTCGGATTGTTCAGCGGGTTGCCCGCCGTAAACGAACGGTCCGGGAAGTTGAAGAACTGCAGCGGCGTCGCAATGGTGTTGGACGGCGGCCGTTGCACCAGCACATCGTAGTGGGCAAAGAAGTTGGCCTCATCGGAAATGGGGAACGAAAAGGCCAGACGCGGCATGACGTTCACCTGTACTTCGTAATCCTCGAAGGAGGCATCCGGGTCGTAGTCGAATTGGCGGATGTAGTTGTTGTTGCCCCGGGCATTGGGATCGAGGTAAACGGGATTCACCCGCCCGGTCTGTCCGAAAATGGCAAAGGGATCGTTCACCGGTGTGCCCTCGGCGGTAAACCAGTTGTCGCCGTTGCGGTAGGCCTGCACTGTCGAGCCTTCCTGATCGAGATACACCTTGTAGTCGCCACCCACATTGCCGGGGCGCTCGCCCCCGAATTCGGTGTGGTACTGATCGGCGCCCATGATCTCGTAGAGCGAGTAGGGGTCTTTAAGCACTTGGGTGTTGGCATCGTAGCGGTCCACCCGCACCCCTACCCGGAAGATGATGTCCCGGAAGGTAAACTTATCCTGCAGGTAGAAGGCCGTATAGATGGGCCGGTTGGGTGCCACCGGGAAGGTGCGCACCGGCGTGCCGTCCTCCAGGTTGCGCGTGGCAGTGAAGAAGTCTTCAAAATTCCCGTTGAACGGATTGCCCAGGTAATCGTAGCCGTAGTAGGCCAGCACGTCGCGCACCTCGCGCGCAGTAAACATATCCAGGCTCAGCAGGTCGGGATCCACGCCGTCCACGTTGACGAAGGTCGTATTGGAAACGCCCAGTTTCCGGCGCAGCTCCTTGTAGAAGACCGCCTCGGGGTCCGGCGCAATGGCTACGTCGTAGAGCGTGGCCTCGTCAATTTGCTGGCCGCCGATATTGATATCAAGGCCCGTAATTACGCCGATGCTGTCGGTCGCAGGCTGGCCGTCCTCATCGAAGGGAATACCCAGGATGTGATTGTTGGCCTGCTGGCGGGCGATGGTCCACAAGCTGAGCGGGTTAATGGAGTAGTTGCGCAGAGTACGCTGCTCAAACCAGGCACCCAGTTCGATGGTGTGCCGGCCCTTGTCCCTGTCTCTTATACCAATCT
>JAJDFU010000266.1 GCA_020528935.1 Saprospiraceae bacterium
AAAACGAAGCTTATGATCCCAACTACCTCAACAAACTGATGGGCCAACAAACAAGTAGGCAGGGCACAATGCCTGCCTACACTGGATGATTATGCCCTAGAGCATAACCTCCTTCGGTCTTCCTAATTTATGCAATTTTCAAAGAACTTGCTTGAGTGCTAAACATAGCATCTCTGAAAATGCGCCTGTTTTCAGCCATTTATCGTCATGGTTCACGGGAAGCCGTGAATCATCCGGGATAAGCCTTCGCGGATGAAAAGCGCGATGAAACCCGGAGAAGGGAATGGGATTTCGCTTGGCAGAGCCCATATATTTTTTCGCCTCGGCTGTGCGAAGGAGCCGGCAGGGCTGAAAGATGGCGAGGGCCAGCGGGAATGGTCGAGCGGCCGGCCGCTGCGGGCAGATCGACCTCCGGCCTTTCTTCGTGCTGCCCGCAATGCGTTATCTTTGCCGCCGGACGGCAGTTCGTCTGTTGGAAAACATAAGATCAGCCTCGGCGGGGTTTGCCAAACCTTTTTTGGCGGGGCGTTGTAAAATTATAGACTCAGCAAATACTTGATTGACGAAATACCTAAACTGTTTTGAATGGATCCCCTCAAGAAGAAATTTGCCGATAAGGCGACGGCCCTGCGCGAAGAGGTGCGCAATATGCTGAAAGAGCACGGCGACACCACCATAGACACGGTCAAGCTGAGCCAGGCTTACGGCGGTGCACGCGGTGTGAAGATGATGATCTGGGAAACCTCCGAACTGGATGCCAATGAAGGGATCCGGTTTCGCGGATACTCCATTCCGGAGCTTCGCGAACTCCTGCCCAAAGGGCCCGATGGCAAAGAGCCCCGGCCGGAAGGGCTCTTTTGGCTGATGCTGGTCGGTGAAATTCCCACCGATGAGGAAGTACACTGGCTCACGGAGCAATGGATCTCCCGCAGCAACGTTCCGGAGCACACGCTGCGCACCCTGGATGCCCTGCCGGCGAACACGCATCCCATGACCCAGTTCACCATTGCGATCAACTCCATGCAGACGCAGAGCTGCTTTGCCAAACGCTACGATGAAGGTTTGCGCAAGAGCGAATACTGGGACCCCACCTACGAGGATACCATGAACCTCATCGCCAAGCTGCCCCGCGTTGCTGCCTACATCTACCGCCGCTCTTTCCATGGGGGCACGCACATTGCGCCGGATATTTCCCAGGACTGGGCCGGAAATTTTGCCCACATGCTCGGCATTGAAGGTGCCGACTTCAAAAGCCTCATGCGGCTGTACCTGACCATCCACGCCGACCACGAAGGCGGTAACGCATCGGCTCACACGACGCACCTGGTGGGGTCTACACTCAGCGATGCCTACCTCAGCCTGGCCGGGGGCATGAATGCCCTGGCCGGTCCCCTGCACGGCCTGGCCAACCAGGAGGTCATTCGCTGGATCTTCAAGATGCTGGATGCCCTGGGCACGAAAAACCCCAACAAAGAACAAATCGCCGACTATGTACACAGCACGCTGGCGGCCGGTCAGGTGATACCGGGCTACGGCCATGCCGTGCTGCGCCAGCCCGACCCCCGCTTTATCGCCCAGAAGCGCTTTGCCGAGCGCTACATCCCCGATTCGGAGCTGGTCCAGGTGGTCTGGAAAGTCTTTGAAGTCGTACCGCCGATCCTGGAAGGCCTAGGCAAGGTGAAAAATCCATGGCCCAACGTAGATGCGCATTCTGGAGCTCTGCTCGTGCATTATGGGTTGAAGGAATACGAATATTATACCGTCCTCTTCGGAGTATCT
>JAJDFU010000514.1 GCA_020528935.1 Saprospiraceae bacterium
GATAATATCCACGCGCCGATTTTTGAGTTTGCCTTCCCATGTGCTATTGTCGTACACCGGATTGAGTTCGCCGAAGTCTTGGATGGAAAGGTTTTCCGCGGGTATGCCGTAGTGCAGCAAGCGCTTTCGCGCTTCCAGGCTTCGCATGCGCGACAATCGCTCGTTGTACTCCAGGCTACCGATGTCGTCGGTATGGCTGTGAATGGTTATGGTAAGGTTTTTGGCCTGGGGATGCGCATCCAGAAATTTGTACAGGCCCTGTTCCTGTTGCGGATCGATGTAGTAGCTGCCCCCTCCGAAGTAGATGCTGTAAATCTCGTGTGCATCTTGCAGTGCGACGGAGGTCAGGGGCAGGAGAAGAGCGAATAGCAGTGGCATGGATTAGCTTTGGGAATAAAAAAGCTGCCCACCCTATTTGGTTGGCTCAGAGCCGGGAGCCGGAGCAAATTTTTTTTGGGGCAGCAAAAAAAGTTGCAACTTTAAGCCGAGCCCACCGCTTAATACCGGATAAGAAAGAAAATTTCACGAGACTGATTTACTTTTTCACCGCGTATTTCCGGTTGTGGGGATTAAGAGAAAATTTGGCAAGAACAGCCCAAAGGGTGAAGTCCAAACAAGTTCTCGAAGATGCCTCTTGGAATGGGGCATTTCTGACTGTTGTCAGGTAGCTCATACGGTTTTCAGGACAAAAAATGCCTTGGCAGCAAGGTCATTTTATCCTGAAAATCGCGAATACCGCTTCACGTATGAAATAACTTTTCGGTCATTTCTACTTGGAGCGGTATTATCCTCACAGCCGCATAAAACCCAAGATACAAGCCTGACCCACTTCACGGCCGCACCATGAAGGTGTGCCTGCTAAACCGTAAAGTCATCATGCGTTACGAATCCATTCCCGCAGAACTGTTTCAGCTGAACCGCAATCGTTTTGCCCGCAAAATGAAGCCGGAATCCATTGCTATTTTTATGTCCAACGACCGCATGCCGCGCAGTGGGAACACCGCTTTCCCCTTTCGCCAGAACTCCGGGCTTTTTTACCTGAGCGGACTGGATCAGGAGGACAGCATTGTGGTGCTCTTTCCGGACTGCGTACAGGAAGACTATCGCGAATTGGCTTTCATCAAACGGCCGGAGGAAGGACGGGAAGGCGCCTCGCTGTCGAGAGCGGAGGCCAGTGCGGTTTCCGGCATCGAAAAGATACTGTGGACGGATGAATGGAACAGCGTGCTGCACGGGCTCATTTTACTGGCCAAGCGCATTTACGTCAACATTCCGGAGCACGACCGCCTGCTGTCGGACGTCCCTTCCCGCGACCTGCGGTACGCCCGCTTGCTCATGGACCGCTATCCTGCCCACAAGTTTCATCGCGCCCAGCCCATCCTTCGCCAGCTCTTCATGATCAAGTCCGCACACGAGATCGCCCTGATCCGCAAGTCCATCGATATTACCGGTGAGGCGTTTCGCAAGGTGCTGGAGTTGACCCGGCCCGGCGTTCCGGAATACGAACTGGAGGCTGCCGTGACCTCTGAGTTCATTCGCCGGCGAGCCAAAGGGCACGCCTTTTCACCCACGGTTGCCAGCGGGCCCAATGCCTGTTTGCCGGGCTATATCGCCAACGAACGGACTTGTGGCGATGGCGATTTGCTCTTGCTTCGCATTGGATCGGAGTATGCCAATTACGGTTCGGGCTTAAGCCGCACCGTTCCGGTGAATGGCCAGTACAGCCCCCGCCAGCGCAAGGTGTACGAAAGCGTGCTGCGCATATTGGAGCAGGGGCAGCAAATGCTGGTTCCGGGCATCACGCTGGAAGAATACTACAGGGAGCTGGGAGGCCGGGCGGAAAGCGAGCTCATCCAGCTGGGCCTGTTGGATAAAAAAGACATCAAAAACCAGCCTGCGGAGCATCCGGCCCGCAATCGCTACTATTTGCACGGGACCAGCCACCATCTGGGCCTGGACGTACACGACCTGGCTTACCACTACGATCCCATCCAGGCCGGCATGGTCTTCACCTGCAAGCCCGGCATTTACATTCCCGAGGAAGGCTTGGCCGTTCGGCTCGAAAACGAGATCCTCGTCACCGACGAGGGGCCGGTAAATCTCATGGCGGACCTGCCCGTTCGGGCTGAAGAGATCGAAGAACTCATGCAGGTATCGGTCCTGTCCGAGCAGGGCTAGGGGCGGTGGAACCGGAAGGTCGAGCAGGGGCTATTTATTCGCTGAGCGCTCTGAGCGGCGCCATGGAAATGCCCGATACAAGCAGGGAGACCTCATTGTTGAGCACTTCGATGAATCCGCTTTCGATGGTGAAGGTCACCTTCTTACCCGGCTCTTCGCGGGTTTCGATGACGCCGGTTTCGGTATCCAGGATGCGGTGCTCACCACTGGAGGTGACGATCTCGACCTCGCCCGGTTCCAGTGATGATACAATGGGTGCGTGATTGCGCAGAACCTGAAATTCCCCCTGTGTACCGGGTACTTTAACGGAGGTTATCCTTCCGGTGAAAACTTCCTTGTCGGGAGTAAGTACGTGAATGGTCATGAGCAACCGCCATTAGGTAGGAAAAAGAATAGCGGGCCGGGTTTTGGGCTGCCCGGCCCGGATAACATGTCTTCTAAGCTTGCGATTCGGCCACTTCGGCCAGCATTTTCTCGCCGGCTTCGATGGCCTCTTCAATAGATCCTTTCAGGTTGAAGGCTGCCTCGGGATACTGATCTACTTCGCCGTTCATGATCATATTGAAGCCGCGAATGGTTTCCTCGATCGGGACCAGGACGCCGGGCAGGCCGGTAAACTGCTCGGCCACGTGGAAGGGCTGAGAAAGAAAGCGCTGCACTCGTCGGGCCCGGTGAACCACCTGTTTGTCCTCTTCGCTCAATTCTTCCATGCCCAGAATGGCAATGATATCCTGGAGTTCGTTGTAGCGCTGCAAAATGCTTTTCACGCGTTGGGCGCATTCGTAGTGTTCTTCGCCCACGATAGCCGGATCCAGAATGCGGCTGGTAGAATCCAGCGGGTCCACGGCGGGGTAAATGCCCAGGGAAGCGATCTTCCGACTGAGCACCGTCGTGGCATCCAGGTGAGCAAAGGTAGTGGCCGGAGCAGGGTCGGTAAGGTCATCTGCGGGAACGTATACCGCCTGAACGGAAGTAATAGAACCCCGCTTGGTAGAGGTAATGCGCTCCTGCATCAGGCCCATTTCGGTGGCCAGGGTGGGCTGATAGCCCACGGCGGAAGGCATGCGGCCCAGCAGGGCAGACACCTCGGAGCCGGCCTGGGTGAAGCGGAAGATGTTGTCGATGAAGAACAGGATATCGCGCCCGCCGGTGGGATCGCTCAGATCGCCGTCGCGGAAGTATTCGGCTACCGTGAGTCCGGAAAGCGCAACGCGCGCCCGGGCGCCGGGAGGCTCGTTCATCTGGCCAAACACGAAAGTGGCCTTGGATTCTTCCAGATCGGACAGCTCCACTTTGCTCAGGTCCCAGCCGCCTTTCTCCATGGAATGCATGAAGGTTTCGCCGTAGTTGATGATACCGGCTTCCAGCATTTCCCGCATGAGGTCGTTGCCCTCGCGGGTGCGCTCTCCTACGCCGGCAAAAACGGAGATCCCCTCGTACGCCTTGGCGATGTTGTTGATCAGCTCCTGGATGAGTACGGTTTTTCCAACGCCGGCACCGCCGAAGAGGCCGATCTTTCCTCCCTTCATATAGGGTTCGATGAGATCGATGACCTTAATGCCGGTGTAGAGCACTTCCTTTTCGGTCGACAGCTCCTCATAGGTCGGCGGCTTGCGGTGGATGGGGGAAGATTTGTCCGTTTGCACGGGGCCGATGCCGTCTATAGGGCGGCCCACCACGTTGAACAAGCGTCCTTTGATGGCATCGCCTATCGGCATGGAAATGGGCGCCCCGGTGTCTACGACTTCCGTGCCGCGAGTGAGGCCTTCCGTAGAATCCATTGCGATGGTGCGCACGCTGTCTTCGCCCAGGTGTTGCTGCACCTCCAGCACGAGCACTTCCTCCTCCGAATGCTTTATTTCGAGGGCGGTAAAGATCTCGGGCAAGGTACCCGACTCGGGGAAGGCTACGTCCACAACCGGACCGATAACTTGTTTGACTCGACCGACATTTGCCATAGCAGGAGCGGTGTTTGATGGTAAAGAATGAAGTCCGGGGCAGCCGCTTTCCTTTGCTGAAACCTCATCTCCCCCGGGAAAATCCGTGCAAATTTAGCCTTTTAGCGCTATTAACAAAAGAATTCTAGGAGGCTCCGTACCGGGCCTTCGATTGGCGGCTCAACCGGCTTTCTTCCGGCTATGGAGAGAAGCCAAATTCTCGTTGGAAAATCAGGAGATCAACCAAACAGGACTTGGCCGGAGGTTCGGGAAAATACTTTTTTCCTTGCCGGGCAGGCCCGGCGAAAACCGCTTCGTTTTTCCGCATGGCCTACTGGTCTTTTTCTTACGGCCAAAAAAACGCATCTTCGACGGGCTTATGTGGGAAAAGTGGGTACATACAGCCGTACTCGGTACCGACCGGGGAGCGCTGCCCTCAGCGGAGGGCCGGCTTGCCCCGGATACCGAATCCGAGGAAGAGGCTTTGCTGAGGGAAGTAGCCGCCCTGGTCGTCTATCGCAAGGCCGCTACCCCGCTCCCCGACCCCGAAGCGGTGTCTTTGCCCGAGGTGCCTCCCGCGCACGCTGCCGGTCCCGAGGCTTTGGGCCCCATGCTGCAGGTCGTGCTGTCCGGCCGGTTTGAACCGGCCCTCCGCGAATGCGTGCAGTTGGTGTGGGGACGCGAAGCGGTGTGGCCGTCTTACCTGCTTCCGGGCTTATTCGATGAAGCGATGAAGGAAAGCTGGCTGTTCGATTGGCTTTTCGGCCGCCTTTCCCCTGCTCAGGCATGGCTCGCCCGGCTGCATCCCGAATGGCGGCAGCTGGCTCCTGAGGCGGATCCTCCCCCGGCGGGAATGGATGCGGAGGGGCAGATGCTTCTGCTGCGGTACTGCCGGCTGCAGGGCGCGCGCGAACGCGCCGAAGACCTCTTCGAGCAGCAGCTGGGAGAAGCCCCCTGGCGAGATCGCAAAACGCGGCTGAATGCCTGGGCGTATCACCTGGCTCCCGCCGACGAGGCTTTTCTGAAGAAGCGCCTGAAAGACAGCCGCAAGGAAATCCGGCGGCAGGCCGCTGAGCTCTTGCTTCAGCTGCCGGAGTCGGCATTGAGCCTTCAGCTGGAAAGCGAGCTCGGCTCCTGGCAGGAAAAGCACGGCCCGGACCGGAAGACGATCCGCGCCC
>JAJDFU010000156.1 GCA_020528935.1 Saprospiraceae bacterium
TTCTCGTCCCCGCCCGCCGGGCTAGGTTGGGGTTTTGTTCTCCCTCCCGGAAGAACTGGACGCCATCAGGCTCTGTGGTCGTCTTTTCGAGTGCCTGAGCGCTATGGCGGATGGTGCCATGTACCAGGGGATGTTGATGACGTACAATGTTTCTCCTTTGCCGGGGGTGCGTATGTCCTGGGTTACCGAGATCACGCACGTGGTGGATCACAAGTACTTTATTGACGAGCAACGCTTTGGACCGTATGCGCTCTGGCATCACCAGCACCATTTTGAGGAGCTCGAGGGCGGGGTGCTGATGCGCGACCTGCTGCACTACAAGGTGCCCTACGGCCCTATCGGCACCCTGGCCGATGCCTTGTTGGTGGACCGCCGGGTGGAGGAGATCTTCCGGTACCGGGTCGAGGCCGTGGAGCGCCTTTTCGAGTTCGACGGCAAGGCCTATGCCCACCTGGAGCAGCCCCGGCCCCAACCCGCTTAGCCCGGATTATTCGCGAAAATTCGGTGAATTTTCCGGCTTAGATCCGCACCTGCTTCCAGCGTCCGCGCCGAAAGATGAGAATGGCGATGACGGCCAGGGCGGTCTCGCTGATGGCCACGGACAGGCATACGCCCAGGAGCCCCATACCCAGCTGAATAGCCAGCAGGTAGCCGAGCGGTATTTCCATGAGCCAGAAGCAAAAGATGTTGATGAACATGGGCGTCAGGGTATCGCCGGCCCCGTTGAAGGCCTGGCTGAGCACCATCCCGTAGGAGAAGAATACATAGCCCAGGCAGATGACCCGCAGCGTGATCACGCCGGCCTGAACGACAGCGGCATCCTGACTGAACAGTTCAATGATGGGCCTTGCAAAGGCAAAGAACACCAGCCCCACGCTGGTGAGGAAGACCATATTGAAAAAGGCCGATCGCCAAACGGAGGTTTCGGCCCGTTCGGGCTGGTGGGCACCCAGGTTCTGGCCCACCAGGGTCGCAGCGGCATTGCCCAGGCCCCAGGAGGGCAGGATCGTAAACACGATGAGCCGTATGGCGATGGTGTAGCCGGCCACGGCCTCACTGCCCAGCTGGGCGATAATGGCCATCAGGACGATCCAGCTGGCCGAGGCTACGATAAACTGAAAGGCGCCGCTGGCAGCAACGCGCAGAATACCGCCGATCACCTCCCAGCGAAGGGCAAAATGCCGCCGGGCCAGCTTGACCAGGCTGCGGCCTCCGAAAAGTATATACAGTTGGTACAGCACCCCGGTGCCCCGGCCGATGGTGGTGGCAATGGCGGCACCCTCCACGCCCATGGCCGGCACCGGCCCCCAGCCGAAGATGAAGATCGGATCCAGTACGATATTGATCCCGTTGGCCAGCCACAGGCTGCGCATGGCCAGGGCGGCATCGCCGGCCCCCCGGAATACGCCGTTGAGCAGAAAGAGCAGCATGATCACGAGGTTGCCGCCCAGGATGATCCGGGTATAGTTGGCGCCGGTGCGAATCACGCCCGCATCCGCTCCCATCAGGCGAAGGATGTCCTCGGCAAAAAAGATGCCGGCCAGCCCGATGAGCAGGGAAAGATAGACTGCAATCCAGATGGCCTGAGCGGCCCCCACGGCGGCCTGTTCGGGCTGATGCTCGCCCGTTCGCCGGGCCACAAAGGCGGCCGGGGCCGTACTGATGCCGATGGCAAAGGAGTAGACCAGGGTGACCACCGCTTCGGTGATGCCCACCGTAGCTACGGCTTTCACGCCGATCTTGGATCCGCAAAATACATCCCCGACCCCACAAAGCA
>JAJDFU010000016.1 GCA_020528935.1 Saprospiraceae bacterium
CCGACCTCCAGTGCTATGAAAAAACCGAATCCGCCTTTCTGGATTCCCGGCCGGGGCCTGATGGTCCTGATCGTTCCCGGCTGCAAACCTGCTCGCCCCGGCCTGGACATGCCGCTCAAACGGCGCTCGCCGGAGTTCCTGTATAAAAAACTGGGGAGCCAGCAGATGCAGCCGGAATGGCTTTCGGCCAAGGCCCGCATAGGGTATCAGGACCGCAGCCAGCGCGTATCGGCTACTGCCACAATCCATCTGCGCCGCGACAGCCTCATCTGGATCGCCCTGCGCAAGCTGGGCTTCGAAGTGGCCCGGGTGCAGATCACCCCGGATTCCATCTACCTGCTGGATCGCATCAACAACGAGTACGCCATCGAGGACTTTCAGTTTCTGAGCCGGGAGTTTCGCTTCCCGGCCAACTTTCAGGTGCTGCAGGCCATCCTGCTGGGGCATCCGCTTTTTTTTGGCCTGGAGGGCTACGAGGCCGGCATTGAGCGGCAACACTACGTGCTGCGCCGCGACGACGGCGAACTGGAAAGCGACTACCGCCTGAATGGCAATGACTTCCGCATGGCGCATATGGCCTTCCGGGATAAGGTCGAGCGGCGGCAGCTGGGCATCGCTTTTGAAGAATACGGCGAGCTGGACGGGCAGCAAAAATTTTCCTACCTTAGGAATATTCAATTGTACAGTCGAGACTGGGGAGACGTGGAAATGGACATCTCCTTTTCCAAGGTCGAACTCAATCGGCCGCAAAGCTTGCGGTTTTCCATACCCGAACGCTACAGCCGTGCACGCTAACGCCCTGACGCTCCTGCTCAGCTTTTTTTTGTTGCTCGGCAGTACGCCGGCCTGGTCGCAGAGTCGTACCCAGCTCGAAAAGCGCCGAAAGGCCCTCCTGGAGGAGATCGAACGCACCAACCGCGAACTCGCCACCACCCAGAAAGACCGTAAAAACGCCCTGGCCCGCTACCTGACCCTGCAGAACCAGGTCCGCAACCGCGAGCAGCTCATGCTCACGCTCGACCAGGAGATCACGTACATGACGAACAGTATCGAGCGGGCAAATATCGCCGTTGAGGCCCTGGATGCCGATCTGGCCCGCCTGAAGGACGAATACGCCCAGACGCTGCGTACGGCCTACCGGCATAAAATGTCCAGCAGTTTTCTGCTGTTTCTATTCTCCTCGGACAGCTTCAATGAGGCTTTCCGGCGCTGGCAGTACATTCGCCAGTACGAAAAATACCGCCGACGCCAGGCTGAGGTCATCGAACAGACCCAGCAAACCCTGGCCAACAAGATGAATGCCCTGGTTCAGCAAAAAGCCGACAAACAACAGCTGTTGCAGGACTACCAAAACCAGCAACGCATGCTGGCCGGCGAATTGAAAACCAAGAACCAGTTGCTTCGCAGCCTCCGCCAGGATGAAAAGCGGCTGGCCGGGCAGCTCTCGCAGCAGCAGGAAGCCCACCGGAGGCTCAATCGCGCCATCGAAGAGGTCATCCGGGCCGAGCTGGCCGCCGAGGACAGCCGCGCCGAAAAGAGCGAAACCGGGGCCGAGGCCGAAGCTGCAGCGATAAGGCTTTCCGCCAACTTTCAGGAAAACCGGGGCCGCCTGCCCTGGCCCGTAAGCCGGGGGCGCATCGTCAAATACTTCGGCACCCAGCCCCACCCCAAGCTTCCCTCGGTGAAAATCGTCAATAACGGGGTCGATATCCGCATCCAGGGCGATCGCGCCGTTCGCGCCATTTTTTCCGGAAAGGTGGTGAGTACCTCTTTCAT
>JAJDFU010000002.1 GCA_020528935.1 Saprospiraceae bacterium
TTCCACAGGAGGCGTCAGGCTTCGCCTGAACGCCAGTGCTGAGTAGGTGGTACCCAAGGGCATACGGGTGAACAGCATCGCCCCTGGCGCCATCAAAACCCCCATCAATCAAGATGCCTGGGGTACTCCCGAGTCCTTGAACAAGCTCTTGGACCTCATCCCGTACAAACGCATCGGTATGCCCTCTGATGTAGGTGCAGCCGCTGTGTGGCTGGCGACCGACGAATCGGATTACATCCACGGCACCACCATTTTTATTGACGGGGGCATGACCCTCTATCCAGGGTTTACGGAAAACGGCTAATCCACCTCAAAAAGCATTTCAACATGGAACCAACTACTCCCACCCAAGAGCAAAAACGACTGAACGAGCTCTATCAGCAGGGCAAAGACTGGCATAAATGGGGACCTTACCTCAGTGAACGGCAATGGGGAACGGTAAGGGAAGATTACAGTGCGGACGGAACGGCCTGGGATTATTTTCCTCACGATCATGCGCGCTCGCGCGTCTACCGATGGGGCGAAGACGGCCTGGCCGGTATCTCGGACAACCTGCAGCGCCTCTGTTTTGGGCTGGCGCTTTGGAACGGCAACGATCCCATACTCAAAGAACGCCTTTTCGGCCTGACGGGCCCGGAAGGAAACCACGGCGAGGACGTTAAAGAGCTCTACTACTACCTCGACAATTTGCCTTCGCATGCCTACATGAAGCATTTGTACAAATACCCGCATGCTGCTTTTCCCTATGAAGAATTGTTACAGACCAACGCCCGGCGATCCAAACAGGAAGCCGAATTTGAATTGCTGGATTCTACGGCTTTCAACACGAGCAACTACTTCGACCTATTTACCGAATACGCCAAGGCCTCGGAAGAGGACATCCTGATCCGGATCACAGTTCACAACCGGGGGCGGGATGAAGCCGACCTTTGGATATTGCCCACCCTTTGGTTTCGAAATCTGTGGTCATTTGGATTACTTCCGGAAAAACCCGAGATCCGCCTGGGAGAACACCAGGGCGCCGCACAGTCCGTGGATATCAGGCATCCTGAACTCGGATCGTATCAGCTCCTTTTCCAAACTCCGGAAAAATGCTTGTTCACGGATAATGAGTCCAATACGGAGCGCTTATTCGGGCTTCCCAACACCACGCCTTTCGTGAAAGACGGATTTCACCGGGCCGTGATCCAGGACGATTGGGAACCGTTCAGCACGCGTGGGCAGGGCACCAAATTTGCCCCGGTTTACTCGTTTCGCTTGTTGCACGAGCAAAAAGTGGAACTCCGCCTGCGCTTGTGCAAAACCCCTTTAAAAGTAGATGATCCGCTGGGCCGGAATTACGAAGCGGTTTTCAAAATGCGTGAGCGCGAAGCGGATGAGTTCTACCGCCAGTTCAAGGGCGACTCGGAAGAAGACCTCGCTCGGATCCAGCGGCAAGCCTTCGCGGGCATGTTGTGGTCCAAGCAATATTACAATATCGATATGCCGCGCTGGACCAACGGGGATCCCGGCCAGCCGTCTCCGCCGGAGAGCCGGAAATACGGTAGAAATCAGCATTGGCAGACCCTGAACAATGAAGACATCATTTCCATGCCCGACAAATGGGAGTATCCCTGGTATGCGGCCTGGGACCTGGCCTTTCACTGCATTCCACTCGCACTGGTGGATGCGGAATTTGCGAAAGACCAGTTGTTGCTCTTTTTACGGGAATGGTATATGCACCCCAACGGCCAGCTGCCGGCTTATGAATGGGCTTTTGGGGATGTCAACCCACCGGTTCATGCCTGGGCTTGTCTGCAGGTGTACAAAATGGAGAAAGCCCGAACGGGAAAGGCTGATAAAACATTCCTCAAGCGCGCATTTCAAAAGCTTCTGCTCAACTTCACCTGGTGGGTCAATCAGAAGGATACGAAAGGCAAGAATGTCTTTGAGGGGGGCTTTCTAGGCCTGGATAACATCGGGGTTTTTGACCGCAGCAGCTTCATCCCTGGTGGCGGCCATCTCGAGCAAGCCGACGGAACCGCCTGGATGGCGATGTACTGCCTCAACATGCTTGAAATGGCTTTGATCCTGGGAGAAGACGACATTGCCTACGAAGATGTTGCCACAAAATTCTTTGAGCACTTCGTCTATATCGCCGACTCCCTGAATCGCATTAGCGAAGACTGGACCGGAGCCTGGGATGAGGAGCAGGGATTCTTTTACGACCTCCTGGCCATGCCGGACGACCGATATATTCCCTTAAAGGTCCGCTCCCTTGTAGGGCTATCCACATTATTTGCGGTATGCATATTGAAACGGGACATGCTGGAGCGCTTGCCGGGTTTCTACCGTCGCCTGAAATGGTTTTTGGAGTATCGCAAGGGAATCAATAAAAACCTGATCATTGAAGAGTTTCACGACGGCCAAGACTTGCTGTTGTCGCTCGTACCCCGGGACCGACTGGAAAGACTTCTGGAAGCCCTCTTGGACGAAAATGAATTTTTCAGCCAGGGAGGCATTCGCTCGATATCCAAGCGGCATGAAAAGCCCTACTCGGTACAAATTGACGGACAGGAGTTTGGCATTCAGTACGAACCGGGCGAATCGACCACTGGCTTATTTGGCGGCAATTCCAATTGGCGCGGCCCGGTATGGATGCCGATGAATTACCTGATCATCGAATCGCTGCGGGCGTATCACCAGTATTTCGAGGATCAGCTGAAAGCCCAATGCCCCAGCCATTCCGGAAGATGGGTAGACCTGAATACGATCGCAGACGATATCGCCGACCGGTTGATCTGCATATTCAAACGCGATGAACAAGGCAGACGACCTGTTCACGGCGAATACAAGGTGTACCACCACGATCCCCATTTTCGAGACCTGATCCTGTTTTACGAATACTTCCACGGCGACAACGGCCGCGGCGTGGGGGCTTCCCACCAGACGGGTTGGACCGGATTGGTAGCCCAATTGATCGAACAGGTCCAACCAAAACAGCCGTCCTCATGATGACTTTTCGCAATCCCGACTTTGAAGCACTCGCCCAAAAAGAATGGCTGCTGACCAATGGCCTGGGCGGCTATGCCAGCAGCACGATCTGCGGGGCCAACACCCGGCGATATCACGGCTTACTGGTCGCCTCGTTCAACCCGCCTACAGATCGGAGGGTGCTGGTCTCTCGCGTCGCTGAAACTGCCGTGATAAACGGATCCACACCTATCAGCCTGGACTCCAACCAATATCCCGGCACGGTGCATCCCCAGGGGTATCAATATCTTCGATCTTTTGCCCGAAAGCCCCTGCCAACGGTCCATTTTGATTGGGAAGCCGGTCAGCTTGCCAAAACGATCTTCATGGTGCAGGGCGAGAACAGTACGATCGTTGAATACCGCAATGAAGGGGCTTCTCCTATTCAGCTGAAACTCCGCCCCCAATTCGTGTATCGCGATTTTCACAGCTTGTTTCACGAAGCCCCTCATTTCGATTTTTACGTAGAATCGATCGGTCATTCCCGACTTAAGATCCATGCTCAGTACGGGGCCCCTCCGGTATTTTTCTCGTTCTCCAACGGTACCTTTCTCGAAGACCGGGCCTGGTATCGGCAAGTCGAATATGCCAAGGAACAGTATCGGGGCCTGGATTTTTCGGAAGACACCTATTCGATAGGGTATGTAGCATATGAATTGCTCCCGGGTGAGTGCTTGTATTTGCTGTTCACCACGGAAGAAAACCGGCTTGCCGAACACGCTCCGGTACTGAAAAGCGCTGAATTGAAGCGGTTGGAAGCCCTGGCTGCTCAAAAGCGCGATGCCTTTGAAGCAGATCTTCTGATTAGCGGCGATCAGTTTATTGTTCAGCGGTCCTCCACCGGTCAACAAACGCTCCTGGCCGGGTATCATTGGTTCGCAGACTGGGGCAGGGATACCATGATCGCCATGCGAGGCCTCACCATAGCCCAAAACCAGCGGGAAACCTCGGAATCCATCATTCGCACTTTTCTTCAGGTCCTGGACCAGGGTATGTTGCCCAACCGGTTCCCGGATCAGGGAGAAAACCCGGAATACAATACCATCGATGCGACCCTCTGGCTTTTCGTAGTCCTGTTCGAATATCACCAGCAATTCCATAATCCAGGCTTTATCGAGGAGGTGTACCCTTTCCTACTCGACATTCTGGAAGCACATCGGAAGGGCACCCGATATGGTATTCACCTCGCAGAGGAAGGCCTGCTTTACGGCGGAGAAGAAGGGGTTCAACTCACCTGGATGGATGCCCGGGTAGGGGGTTACGTGGTTACCCCCCGGCAGGGCTGTCCGGTGGAGATCAATGCCCTGTGGTACAATGCGCTCTGCATAACCGCTTTCTTTGGGAAACAGCTTGGAAAAAAGGTTTCCGACCTGGAACAGGAAGCAAAAAAGCTGGCCAAAACATTTCGGGATCAATTTGTCAACCAGCGCGGATACCTCTACGATGTGGTGATTCCCGGATCCTACAAAGACGACAGCCTCCGCCCCAATCAGATTTATGCCATCAGTCTTCCTTTTAGCCCCCTAACCCAAAAGGAGGCCAAATCCGTACTGGCGGCTGTAGAAGAGCACCTCTATACCGATTTGGGGCTCCGATCCCTATCTCCGCAGGATGAGGCTTTTCGACCGATGTATGGCGGAGATCCATGGCAACGCGATACGGCCTACCACCAGGGAACCGTCTGGACTTTTTTGTGGGGAGAATATGCGCTGGCTTTTCTCAAGCTGAACAAGTACTCGGAAAAGGCAAAAACCCAGATCCATAGACGGATGGAAGCCTTGCGAGATCATTTCTACCAGCGCGATTGCCTGCAGGGCATTTCCGAGATCTTTGATGGCGAGCAGCCCATGGAAGGTCGGGGTTGCATTCAGCAAGCCTGGTCGGTGGGTATGGTCTTGAAAGTTTTTGACGCAATGAATAAGAACTGATAGGATATGTATATAGCGCGATTTACGGGTGAGATTCCGGTGTTGACCACTGCCGAAATGGTGGAAGTGGACCGTCTCATGATCGAAGAATACCACATCGAACTCATCCAAATGATGGAAAATGCCGGAAGAGCCCTGGCCATCCTGGCGAGGGAGCGTTTCCTGGGCCGCAAGCCGGGCAGCAAAAAGGTTGTCGCCCTGGTAGGCCCCGGAGGGAACGGCGGAGGGGTGCTGGTAGCTGCCCGACGTCTGAAGAATTGGGGAGCCGACGTAGAAGCCTTCTTGTCGGAGGAACCCGATCGGTTCACTCCCATACCC
>JAJDFU010000049.1 GCA_020528935.1 Saprospiraceae bacterium
GAAACCCTTGCTTTCCCGCCGGATTCGCTCGACCCCATCTGGTCCGAGGTCTCCATCTACATCATGGGCTTTGCGGCCGGGCTGCAGGCCTGGCGGCCTTTCCTGAAGCCGGGTGGCCACCTGGTGGTCTCCGAGCTCAGCTGGCTGACTTCTGAGCGGCCGGCCGAACTGGAAGCATACTGGGACGAAGCCTACCCCCAGATCGATACTATTTCCGGCAAGATCCGGCTGCTGGAGGGAAACGGCTTCCTGCCCAAAGCCCACTTCATCCTGCCCGCCTCCTGCTGGACGGATCATTACTACGGGCCCATGCAGGCGCGCTTCGAGCCCTTTCTGGCGCGGCACCACCATTCGGAGGAAGCCCGGGCCCTGGTCGGGCAGGAGCGCGAAGAGATCCGCCTCTACGAGCGGTATCGGGCGTATTACGGGTACGTGTTTTATATCGGACAGAAACTCAAAGAGGTTTAACCGGCCAGCTATCAAGGGTTCTGCAAATAGAATCAAGCCCTTACCTTCAACCCAAAAGTCATGGACCGACCGAAATACCTGGCCGACCGCCTCCGGGAGGTGTTGCTGAACGGCCGCTGGATCGCCAATACCAATTACCGGGATCAGCTCTCGCAGCTCAGCTGGGAGCAGGCTCGCACGGCTGTCGGCTCGCTCAACACCATCGCCATGCTGGCCTACCACATCGACTACTACCTGGCCGGCATTCTCCAGGTCTTCGACGGCGGCGACCTGGAGATCCGGGACCGGTACAGCTTTGACCTGCCGCCCCTGCAAGGCCCCGGGGACTGGGACGAGCTGCGCACCCGCCTCCGGACCCATGCCGAGCGCTTTGCCCGCCATGTGGAAGGCATGACCGAGGCCGAGCTGCAGGAGGTATTCGTGGATGAAAAATACGGCACCTACGAGCGCAATATCGAAGGGGTGATCGAGCACAGCTACTACCACCTGGGCCAGATCTCGCTGATCCGAAAGCTGCTCGAAGCGGGAACGAAGAGCTGAGCCATCCCGATTTTTTTAAAAAATTTCTGCTCCCGGGAACCATTCTTCATTCCGCTTCATTATTGGGTATATATTATCAAACTGTATCTGTCATGATCTTCGCTGCGGTACATAGCATTTCGATCCCTGTCCAGGGTTTCTGTTCCCGTGCCGGGAAAGCTGTTTTCGGGCCAGGCCGGCCGGATGCCGGGACGAAGGTCATAGATCTCACCTTCCGTTTCAGCCATTTACGTGCCCTGCATCATAGTACAGGGACCATGGACAATTGCTGAATCTCCAATTTCTTAATCTAATCTAAAGAGGTTGACAGGGCTTCCGCTGTGAGCCGTGTTGCTTCGCTTATTTATTAATTCCGGATGGCGATCGGCCCGTGCAGGGTCGCATCTGTCCATCCCAAACGCGATTACCATGAAAGCGATCGAACAAGTCCGGTTCTTCAACCGGCGCTCGTTGCGCATGGAGGAGAACGTTGTGTTCTACAGCGTGACCAAAAAAGGCAACGAGAACGAGGTGGCCATCCCCTACGAACAGATCGTCGGCTACGTGGTGAGCTGGGATACCAGCTACGTCTGGGCGCTCAACACCGGTATCGTCGCGATCGTTGTGGGCTTTATCCTGTCCTTTTCGATGACGACCTACGGCATGTTGACCATGGTCACCGGTTTTGCCCTGGCCGCCGCGTACTTCCTGACCAAGGAATCCTACTGGAAGATCACCTGCCAGGAGGGTGTGTACCTCTATCTGTACAAGGCCGTTCC
>JAJDFU010000575.1:0-571 GCA_020528935.1 Saprospiraceae bacterium
TTGTTGACTGTGTGTTTCTGTTTTGTTTTGTTTTTAAGGATGCGGCCACCACCAGAATCTACACTAGGTCGCCCGTCGGCAGCGTCAGGATGGGTATAAGAGACAGTTCCTCGACCTCAAGAACAGCGAGGAGGCCCGGCGCGCCTACACCTTTCATTCGCCCCTGGCCCTGGAGAACATCTTTCTCTACATCAACACCGAATCGCCCAAGCTGTCTGACAAGCGCGTCCGGCGGGCCCTGGCGCATTCCATCATCGTGAAGGAAGTGATTCGGGTCATGCAGCAGGACCTGGCCCAACCCTCCGTGGGGCCGGTCCATCCCACCGCGCCTTATCTGCACCCCGACCTGGAGCCTCTCCCCCACGATCCGGCAAAGGCCAAAGCCCTGCTGGCCGAAGCCGGCTGGACAGATACCAACAACAACGGCATTGTGGACAAGGAGATCAATGGCGAACAGGTAGAACTGGAACTCGAGCTGCTCATCACGGCCAATCGGGCTTCCTCGCGCAATATGGGGCTCTTCCTCCAAAACGCCGCCAAGCAGTCGGGCATCTGTCTCGTATACACCTCT
>JAJDFU010000575.1:581-13124 GCA_020528935.1 Saprospiraceae bacterium
TGGGGGCGCAAATCGTTTTGCGCGGGGGCCGGCGACCGCGTAAGGCGGATGTTAGGCCTGTGCCCCGGCGGAGCGGCCCTACCCTGGTCGTGCGGGGATCCGGGCCAGCACAACGACACCAGCCAGGGGGACAACCGCACCGGCTTCGGCACTGCGGAAACCGATGCGCTCATCGATTCCATTCGAGTGACCCTGGACGAAGAAAAGCGCAACAAAATGTACTTGGAACTTCAGGAGATCATTTACGAAGAGCAGCCCCAGGTCTTTTTGTACGTACCCAAGGGCCGGGTCGTTATACACAAACGCTTTGAACCTGTGGTGTCTCCCATTTTTCCCAACTACTACCCAAACCTGTTCGAGCTGAAGGACAAGTCTTAAGCCGGAGCCCGATGCTTGGTGCCCAGCAGACCGTTGGGCTCGAAAGCCATCCGGTTTAGTGCCGCTGGCATTGGACCGCAGGCCATCTGGTACTGTTTTGAAATGCGTATCTTCCGCGGAATCCTGCATTCCATGATGTGGTTTCTGCTCAAGCGCCTGCTTTGGTTCGTCCCGACCCTGTTTATCGTCTCCTTGCTGGCTTTCGGCCTCAGCAAGATGGCCCCCGGCGACCCTGTAGAAGCCTATTACAGTTCGGCCTCCAGCCTGCAGGGAGGCACCCGGATCGATCTGGAAACCCAGGAGGCGCTGTATGCAGAAACGGCCCGAAAGCTGGATCTGCACTTGCCGCCCTTTTATGTTCAGCTTCGGTCGGCTGCCTATCCCGACACGCTCTATCGAATGCTGCACCGGGAGCGGCGGCGCGCCGTAAGGCGACTCATCGCCCAATACGGCAACTGGCCGGCTATTCAGGAATACTATCGGAAGGCCAAGGGGCAATACCTCAAAAGCGATCAGTTGCCGGACAGCCTGCGTGCCGTCTTACTGCCCCAGTGGCGTCGCCTACTTCAGGCCGATTCGCCCGGGCAGATCCGCTCGCGCCTGCGGAAGATGAAAAACTCCTTGCCGCCCGGAGCGGCCGAAGACATCCAGAGCGGCCTGCAGGGCGTAGCAGCTGCCTGGCAAGTGGTTGCGGATAATCCCAAGCCGCAGCTCCTCTACGTGCCGCGCCTGAGCTGGCTGGGCTGGAACAATCAATACCATCGCTGGATCAGCGGTTTTCTGCGGGGCGATTTTGGCGTATCCCTTGTGGATGGCCGCCCCGTGCAGAACAAGATCTGGGATGCCCTGAAGTGGACCCTAACGCTCAACCTGGCAGCCCTGTTTTTGGCCTTTGGCTTATCCATCCCCCTGGGCGTTTTTTCGGCTCGCTTCCGGGGCTATAAGCGCGATCGCCTGCTGTCTCTGGTGTTGCTCTTCTTCTACGCTCTGCCCTCCTTCTGGGTCGCTACGCTCTGCCTGGTCTTTTTCACCTCTCCGGAGTACGGCATGGATTGGTTTCCCACCCTTGGCCCCAGCAGCTTCCGGGAGTTGGGCGATCATTTTTTCGGGCGTCTGCTCAGACTGGCCTGGCACCTTACCCTGCCGATATTCTGCCTCACCTACGGCGCCCTCGCCCTCATCACCCGACAGCTGCGCGGAAGCATGGTGGAAGCCCTTCGCCAGGACTTCATCCGGACAGCCCGGGCCAAGGGCCTGCCGGAGGCGCGCGTCTTGTGGCATCACGCCTTTCGCAATGCGCTCTTCCCCCTGATCACGCTGCTGGCCAACGTGTTGCCGGCTTTGCTGGCCGGCTCGGTCGTCATCGAATTTATTTTCAACATTTACGGTATGGGTACCCTGACGGTACAGTCCATTTTCGCCAAGGACTGGCCGGTGGTTTATGCCGTGCTCGTGATCACGGCCCTGCTCACCGTACTGGGCATCTTTTTGGCTGACCTCCTGTATGCCTGGGCGGATCCCCGCGTCAAATACACTTCGCCATGATTGGACTTTCCCGCTACAGGCAGCCCACAGGCGAGCGACTCCGCAGCCCCGGAGTCCTATTTTGGCGCAGGTTCAAAACCAATCAAGCCGCCCTGTGGTCCTTGCGCTTCCTCGCCCTGCTCGCCCTCATCGCCCTGCTATCCGACTTCCTGGCCAACGACAAGCCCTTGTACGCCCGCTATGAGGGCCACACCTATTTTCCGGTACTGCTGGAATACGGCGAGAAGCTGGGGCTGGCCTCCTGGCCGGAAGGCCTCACGGCCGACCGTTGGCGGACGCTGGAGTACGATCGCGTTCTATGGCCCCCCATCCCCTATGCCGCCAATACCCTGGACAACGCCAACATGAACTATCGTTCTCCCTTTGGTGCCCAACGGGTGCCTTCCTGGCGGTACCGCCATTGGCTGGGAACCGACAAGATCGGGCGGGATGTGGCTGCCGGAATGATCGCCGGTGCGCGCATCGCCCTGCTGGTGGGGTTCATCGCCATGTCCATTGCGGCGAGCCTGGGCATTTTCCTGGGACTGATCGCCGGATACTACGGCGACCGGGGATTTCAGCGCAGCCGGGCCTGGCTGCTCGTCGTTGTACTGAGCCTGCCCCTGGCCCTATTCTGGATGGTAGTCGCCATTCGCGGAGCCTGGCAGCAAACCTTCGGAGATTTTTATCTGCTCATGGGGGCCAGCCTCCTGGTCGGCCTGCTTGCCGTAGCGTGGTTGTTGTATCAGGCCCTGTCCCTTTGGCCCTTTTGGCGGAAAAAGATCATCCTCCCGCTCGATACCCTGGTGATGCGGCTCATCGAAATTTTCCAGTCCATTCCCACTCTGCTGCTGCTGTTGGGCACGGTGGCGGTCCTTTCCAGGCCCTCGGTGTACTACGTCATGATTATCATCGGGCTGCTGAGCTGGCCTACCCTTGCTCGATTCGTGCGGGCGGAAGTCCTGAAGATCCGGCGGCTCAACTATGTGGAGGCGGCGCGGGCACTCGGATATTCGGACAGGCGCGTCCTGTGGCGCCACGTATTGCCCAATGCCCTCACCCCCGTCTTTATCGCCCTGGCCTTCGGATTTGCCGGTGCTGTGCTGCTGGAAGCTTTTTTATCCTTCCTGGGCATAGGCGTAGCGGCAGAACAGGTCACCTGGGGACAGCTGCTTCAGATGTCGCGCAACAGTTTTTCAGCCTGGTGGCTTGCCATTTTCCCGGGCCTGGCTATTTTTTCAACCGTTCTGGCCTTCAACCTGCTGGGGGAAGGACTCAGCAATGCCCTCGATCCCGAACGGTAGGTTCAGTCGGGCATTTTCTTGCGCGTCTTCTTGGAAAACAATTCGGACTTGCCCTTTTTCTTTTTCAGCTCTCCCCGCTTATTCTTTTTGGCGTGCAGCCCTTCATATGCCGGGCAGCCCGATTTTCGACTGCAGGACGAGGTGTTGGCCGAGGTGAACAGGACCAGTGTACCTATACTCAATGCGAACAAGATGCGTCTCATGGTATTTCCTTTCTTTTCGATCTTCTGGCAACCACCGCTTCCCTATCCCTCGCCTGGCCGGCCTGCTGCAAACCGACAGTCCCGGATTTGCCGTCCGGGATATTTCGGAATGGCAGCCAACGTCCAAGGCGGGAGAACTGATCCGGGCTAAATGCTTCAACTTCTGCTTCCGGCAGAAAGTGCTATGCCAGGTCGCTGCTTAACAATGAACGTCCCGAGCGGTACGCAGCGTATAAAAAAGGTGCTGAACCCCCCTATTTAAAGGCTTTTTGCCGCCTGTGCTTGGTTATGCCGCGCCAACAGCATATTTTTGAGTGCATTTCTTCATTAAACCCTTATCCAATGAATAAAGGAGACCTTATTAACAAAATTGCTGAACACGCCGATTTAACCAAGAGCCAGGCGACCGATGCGCTCAATGCTGTTTTGGACAGCGTGGCGGATACGCTGAAAAAAGGCGACAAGGTTACCCTGATCGGCTTTGGCACGTTCTCCGTATCTAAGCGCGATGCCCGTCAGGGTCGCAACCCTCAACCCGGACGGACGATCACGATGCCCGCGAAGAAAGTCGTAAAATTCAAGCCGGGAAAAGAGCTGGCCTATTCGGTCAACTAAGTCCTTTTTTCCCAGCATAAAGTCCCAAAAGGGCAACTCCACCAGCTTCGGAGTTGCCCTTTTTCTGTTAGTTTTGCCCCCGATATTCGATGCTGAAGCGCAAACACCAAGACGCGATGGCCGAGATAAGCAAACTGAAGGACATTGCCAGCCAGGTACGCCGGGACATCATCTGGCAAACCTTCCTTGCCCAGAGCGGGCACCCTGGCGGCTCGCTGGGGTGCGCCGATTTTTTTACCGCACTCTACTTCGAGGTGATGAAGCACGACCCCGCTTTCCAAATGGAAGGCAAAGGCGAGGACGTCTTCATCCTGTCCAACGGCCATATTTCGCCCGGCTGGTACAGCGTACTGGCCCGTTCGGGCTATTTTCCCCTCGAGGAACTGGCCACCTTCCGGAAAATCAATTCCCGCCTGCAGGGGCACCCCGCCACTCACGAGGGCTTACCCGGCGTGCGCGTAGCGACCGGTTCTCTGGGCCAGGGCCTGTCCGTGGCCATCGGCCTGGCGCTGTCCAAACGCCTGCAGGGCGACCAGCACACCGTGTTTGCCCTTACCGGCGACGGCGAGCTCCAGGAGGGCCAGATCTGGGAGGCGGCCATGTTCGGCGCGCACCACCAGGTGGACAACCTCCTGGTAACCGTGGATTGGAACGGCCAGCAAATTGACGGCCCCACGCACGAGGTCATGGCGCTGGGCGACCTGCCGGCCAAGTGGAGGGCCTTCGGCTGGGAGGTCCTGGAAATGAACGGGAACGATATGCCCGCAGTAGTCGACACCCTTTCCCGCGCCAAAGAAAGGCTGGGCGGCGGAAAGCCCGTAGTGATCCTGATGAGAACCGAGATGGGTTTTGGCGTGGACTTCCTGGAGGGCTCCCACAAATGGCACGGCGTGCCGCCCAATGAGGAACCGCAATACCGCGCATTGGCGCAACTGACCGAGACCCTGGGCGATTTTCCCCGGCCCGCCCTTTCCTGAATGCCATAGTATGCCCCTTAAAATCAACGCATGATGCTTCACTCCATTCAAGCCAACGGCAAAAAGGCCACCCGCGAGGGCTTCGGCGACGGCCTGCTGGAAATTGGCCGTCAAAATCCGGATATCGTTGCCCTTTGCGCCGACCTGACGGGCTCCCTGAAAATGCACAAGTTTGCGGAGGCCTTTCCGGAGCGCTTTTTTCAGGCGGGTATATCCGAGGCGAATATGATGGGCATTGCAGCGGGCCTGGCCACCGGGGGGAAGATTCCGTACACCGGCACCTTTGCCAATTTTTCCACCGGGCGGGTGTACGATCAACTTCGCCAATCCATCGCGTATTCGCACAAAAACGTGAAAGTCTGCGCCTCTCATGCCGGCCTGACACTGGGCGAAGACGGCGCTACCCACCAGATCCTGGAAGACGTGGGGCTGGCCAAAATGCTGCCTGGCTTTACGGTCATCAACCCCTGCGACTACAATCAGACCAAGGCGGCCACCCTGGCCATCGCCGAGCATCAGGGTCCGGTTTACCTGCGCTTCGGGCGGCCGGGCTGGCCGGTCTTCACCCCCGAAGACCAACCCTTTGAGATCGGCAAGGCCGTGTTGCTCGCCGAGGGCAGTGATGTATCGCTGTTTGCCACCGGGCACATGGTCTGGCAGGCAGTTGAGGCAGCCAAAAACCTGGCGGGCGAGGGAATCAGTGTAGAACTCCTCAACATACACACCATCAAGCCCCTGGACGAAGAAGCCGTACTGGAATCGGCGCGGAAAACCGGCGCAGTCGTCACGGCAGAAGAACACCAGCGGTACGGCGGCCTGGGCGATTCCATTGCCCAATTGCTGGCCCGCCGCCTGCCTCGCCCGCAAGAGTACGTGGCGGTCAATGACCGCTTCGGCGAAAGCGGAAAGCCCCTGGACCTCCTCAACAAATACGGACTGGGGGTAGCCGATATAGAAGCGGCCGTCAGGAGCGTCCTTCAACGAAGAGCTACTTCGCATTCCACGCACTGAAACGACAATCACAACTATGAAATTCGGAACCAAAGCCGTCCATGCCGGCGTCCATCCCGACCCCTCCACCGGTGCGGTCATGACCCCCATCTACCAGACCAGCACCTATGCCCAGGAAGCCCCGGGCCAGCACAAGGGCTACGAATACGCCCGCACCCAAAACCCCACCCGCTCGGTACTGGAAAGCAATCTGGCCGCCCTGGAGAACGGCAAGGCAGCGGTTTGTTTCAGCAGCGGCCTCGCTGCCCTCGATGCCGTCGTTCGCCTGCTGGAACCCGGTGACGAAATTCTTTCCACCAACGACCTCTACGGCGGAACTTACCGCCAAATGGTGCAGGTCCACGAGAAATACGGCATCAAAAGCACTTTTTTGCCGATGGAAAACCCCGCCGGCGTGAAGAAGGCCATAGGTAAGCACACCAGGCTCCTCTGGATCGAAACCCCCACCAATCCCATGCTCAACCTGGTGGATATCCGGGCCATCTGCGAATTGGCCCGCGATAAGGACATCCTGACCTGTGTGGACAACACCTTTGCTTCTCCCTACCTGCAAAACCCCATTGATCTGGGGGCTGACCTCGTGCTGCACTCCGCCACCAAATACCTGGGCGGACACAGCGATGTCGTGCTGGGGGCGGTGATCAGCCGCAGCGAGAAACTGGCCGAGCGGCTTTTCTTTCTGCAGAATGCCGTAGGGGCCGTGCCCGGCCCGCAGGACTGCTTCCTGGTGCTGCGCGGCATCAAAACCCTGCACCTGCGCGTGGAACGGGCCTGTAAAAACGCCAAAAAAATTGCCAAATACCTGCAGGCACATCCCAAGGTGAAGAACGTGTATTATCCGGGATTCAAAGACCATCCCAACCACAAGATCGCCAAAAGCCAGATGCGCGATTTCGGCGCTATGGTTTCTTTCGACCTCTACGAAAACAGAATGGAGGAAGCCCAGAAGGTACTGGGCACTACGCGGATCTTTACGCTGGCCGAATCCCTGGGTGGCGTAGAATCCCTCATCGGGCATCCCGCAACCATGACCCACGCCTCCATCCCCAAAGCGGAGCGGGAAAAGGTGGGCCTGACCGACTCCCTCATTCGCCTCAGCATTGGTGTGGAGGACGCGGACGACCTCATCGAAGATCTGGAACAAGCCTTTCAAAACCTCTGAACGGATCCGGGTTCGGATAAGCCCAATTGAAGTCTGCTTTGGTCTTGCATTTTAAAACATTTTGTTTTAAATTTGACTTCACATTTGGCGTTTAAAACCATTTTCAGGATAAAAAGACCCAATTTCTTTATCCTAAGCTCGGGTATTTTCCAGGGTTTCAAGGATAAAATGCCAACCGAAAAAGGTCATTTTATCCTTGAAATAGTAAAAACCGAAATCTATGTTCCCCGACATGCAGCGCATTTGGGCTTATGTGAGAAGGCGCTGGTTTCAGCTGCTTGTGCTGGGCTTGGTACTTTTCGTTCTGCTGAAGAAAGATCTGAGTTTTCAGGTACAGCTCAACACGCCCCTGGAGGAAGAACAGCCCGTACAACCGGTAGAGCCGGAGAAATATTCGGTCCGCCTGCAGGAGAAGGAAGAGAAAGCCCCCGACGGCAACAAACTCGGTCTGTCCTCCCTGCCCGAGGAGGATTATTCCCGTTTCGACATGCTAAGGGCCGTTCGGGATCTGGACCCGGCTGAAGTAGAGGAATTCATTGAGCGGTTTGCCCATGTGGCCCGTGCCGAAGAGAAGAAGTTTGGCATCCCGGCAGCCATCACCCTGGGCCACGCGCTGCTGATCAGCAAGGCTGGCACTTCCATGCTGACCGCGGAGACCCGCAACTATTTTGCTCTGCCCTGCACTCCGGACTGGAAAGGGCCGCGCTCGAGCTACGACGGCAGTTGCCTGCGCAAATACCCGAACGCCTGGACCAGCTTCCGCGATCACAGCTTGTTTCTCACTACCGGACCACATGCCGATCTGAAGCAGTATTCCGGCGGCTCGCTTCAGGAATGGCTGGGCGCATTGGACGGACGCGGGATCGGTCAAATCCCGGACTACGATCGGCAGATGCGAGCCGTCGTGCAGGCCTTCCGGCTGGACCGGTTTTAGATGGCGCCTTCCTGCTTGCGCTTGTAATAATGGACACCCGCCCCATATACCCAACCGACCTGGCCTTTTTTCGAGCGCACCTTGATCCAGGGCGCATCGGTTTCGATCTTGCCCAGGCTGACCCGGGTCGTGGTATCGGTAACCTCGTTGAGAAACTCGACCTCTTCGTAGAGCTTGAGCCGGATGAGGACCTTGCTGTCCAGGTGGGGCTCCCGGCGCAGGTTGAGGCCGTTGATCGTAACGTAAAGCGGTGTGTAGCGCTCCCGGGGAGAGAGCACGGTGGTGCCGGGGCCTTCCGGTGCCGGCGAGGGATTTTCATTGAGCGCTTTGGCCAGGGAATCGGCGGCTTTGACTTTGGCGATGGAATCCTGCCTGGCCGCCTCCAGAACGGCCTGGCGTTCCTCCCACTTGTCGCGATATTTTTCGCGCATGCGGTCGCAACGGGTATTGGCCCAGATGAGAAAGCCTACGAAAAAGGCCAGCATAAGGATCAGCTGAACGCGAAAGAGGATGTTTTGGCGTTTTTCACTCATAGTAGCGTTTAGTATTTTATGATGGCGTGGCGCGTTTGCAAAATAAACCATTTTTAGGGTTCCCGAGATCCCGCTATCGCATTTCATGACGATGGAAGAAAACCGCATCTATCAGATTGCCCTAAGCCTGCTGCCCAAGGTGGGCCCCGTACTGGCCCGGGCCCTGGTGGGCTATTGCGGCGGGCCGGAGGCGGTCTTTCGGGCTTCGAAGAAGGAGCTGATGCGCATCCCCGGCATTGGCCCGCGCATAGCGGACCAGCTCGCTCGCAAAGGCGAACTGCTGGCGCGGGCCGAAGAAGAATATCGGCTGCTGGACCGCCACGGCATCCGCATGCTCTTTTACCTGGACGACGACTATCCGGCTCGCCTTCGAGCCTTCGAGGACAGTCCGGTGGTGCTATATACCAAGGGGAAGCTGGAGCTGAATCCCCACAGATCGGTGGCTATTGTCGGAACGCGCCAGCCTTCCCCTTACGGTCGCCGGCAATGCGAGCGCATTGTAGAGGGATTACTGGCGTACCAGCCCTTGATCGTGAGCGGGTTGGCCTATGGAATTGACAGTACCGCTCACCGGGCAGCCTGTTCCCTCGGCCTGCCCACGGCCGGTGTAATGGCCAGCGGCATGGGGTACATTTATCCTACCTCCCACACTCAACTGGCCGAACGCATGCAGGAAGGGGGCGGACTGTTGTGCGAGCATCCGTACCACACCCTGCCGGAGAAAGATCACTTCCCCATGCGCAACCGCATTATCGCCGCTATGGCAGATGCCGTGCTGGTCGTGGAATCCGGCACCACGGGCGGCTCCCTGATCACGGTCGAATTCGCCAACCGGTATCATCGCGATGTCTTTGCCCTGCCGGGCCGGGTGACTGATCCGAAAAGCAGTGGTTGCCTCATGCTCATCAAACACCACAAGGCCGCCTTGGTGGAACATGCCGAAGACCTGGCCCGGGCCATGCGTTGGGACGAAGCGCCCCCTGCCGTAGTACAGCGCCAACTCTTTCCCGAACTCAATGCCGGCGAGAAAAAAATTGTAGATTTGCTCACCCGGGAGGCTCAACTGAGCATCGATCGCTTGAGCGCCGCCGCCCAAATGTCGAACAGTGAGCTGGCTTCCACCCTCCTGGAATTGGAATGTAAAGGCCTGATCCGGGCCTTGCCCGGCAAGCGATACGCCCTCACCTAGACTACAGACCAACATGGGATTCGGTTTTTCCTTTCGCTTTTGGCTCCCTGGGCTTGCCCTGCTCACTGCCTGTAGCCCGTCCCCTAATAAGCAGATCCAACGGGAAAACATCCAGCAGTCGGCCCCGGCAAAGAATGTGATCCTGCTCATCGGCGATGGAATGGGCCTGGCGCAAATTTCGGCGGCCCTTTACAGTCAGGACGGCCCGTTAGCCCTCGAGCGCTTCCCCATAACCGGAGCGCACAAGCCCTATGCGTCCAACGACCTCATCACCGATTCGGCGGCCGGAGCCACAGCCTTCAGCGCCGGAGTGAAAACCTACAATGGCGCCGTAGGAGTGGATACCGACTCCATGCCCGTCACTACCATTTTGGAAGAAGCTGAAGAGCGCGGCCTGGCAACCGGCCTCGTAGCCACCTCGAGCATCACCCATGCCACGCCGGCCGCCTTTATCGCCCATGTAAAAAGCCGGAAGCAGATGGAAGACATCGCGCTCTTCTTTCTCGAAACGGAAATCGACCTCTTTGTGGGCGGCGGACTTCGCTATTTCTCCGACAGGTCGCAGGACGAGCGCAACCTGGTGGACGAACTACGGGAAAAAGGCTGGCAGGTGTACACGCATCTGGATCACGAGTTGGAGGAGCTCGAACCGGGCACGAGCTCGAACTTCGCCTATTTTTCGGCGAATGATCAGCCCCTGCCTCGCAGCCAGGGCCGCATCCACCTGCCTCACGCCACCCAAATGGCCTCTGCCTTTCTGAAGGCCCACAGTGAGGAGGGCTTTTTTCTCATGGTCGAAGGAGCTCAGATCGACTGGGGCGGGCATGCCCATGCATCGGATTACATCGTATCCGAAATGCTGGACTTCGATCGCGCCGTGGCTGAGGCCCTGGATTTTGCCCAGGCAGAAGGCCAGCCGCTGGTCTTGGTGACAGCCGATACCGCACCGGGCGGCTACGCCCTAAACCCTGGCTCAACGCCTGACAGCCTGATCACCGGCCTTACGACCACCGATCCCCAGGCCCACCCGGTTACGGTATTTGCAAAGAGGCCTCGCGCTGAACTCTTTAGCGGCATTTACGAAAATACGGAGATCTACCATCGCATGCGCAAAGCGCTGGCATGGCAGGAATGAACTCGAACGCACAGCTCCCTGTTAAGTATTTGTGCCTATTATATTTCTTTCTGTCTTGCTTTGTGCAAATTGCCCGAAAAGGATTTCTCCCCCCGCAATAATTGCAGAATAAGTTTTGGAAGGCGAGAGGATTTGATAATTTTACAAACTCGAAGGTGTGGATTGAACAGGGAGTTTTAAAAAAAGCCCACCTTTCGCCCAAAAGACATTTCCAAAGGAGCAATGCAGCCTGCGCACAGGGATGTGCTGTTTTAGCCCTTCTCTGAGGAGTGCATGCCCGTTTTGTTCCAGAGGACAGATTTTTCCTACAAAGTACCCGATGCTATGAGACGCCGGATTTGGCTACTGACTACGAGTTTCCTATGGACCGCACTTTCCCTTTTTGGGCAGGTACAGATACAGCCCTGCGCCCCCGGCCAGTTGCCTCCCGGGGCTACCACCTGTGCCGATGCCTGTGTGCAGTGCGGCGACATCGACGGGATCACGACCAACAACGACAACGACGTACTGGCTCAGGTCCCCGACGGGTTCTGCGCCCCTCAATTGCACAACGTGCAGTGGTTCGGCTTTGTAGCCGGATCGTCCAATATCACACTGGAGATCGCACCGTTTAATTGCCAGACGGGTGCCGGCCTGCAAATTGCCGTGTACAGTACGCAGGATTGCAACTCTTTCGCCCAGGTATCCAATTGCGAGCCCAGCGGCGTAACCCCCGGCACTCCGGGTATTCTGAATATCGGCGGGGTAACTCCGGGTACGGTGCTGTACCTGGTCGTGGATGGCAACGGCTTTGACATTTGCGATTTCACCGTCAATGTACTGGACGGCTCCACCGGTGCCGGCCCCATTACGGAAGATACGGACATTCAGCCTGATGTGGACAACATCTGTACCGGCGGCTCGCAGACCTTTTCCGCTACCCAGGTGGCCAATGCCGGCATTTACGAGTGGACGCTCAACGGCAACTTCATCGGCTCCGGCAACTCCCAGACCATCAACTTCCCGGTTGACGGCACCTACGAGATCTGCGTGACGCCGACCAATGCCTGCTTTGATGGCGATCAGGTGTGCGAGACCGTCACGGTAGGCCCGCTTCCGCCCGAGATCCTGGACGAGAACATCTGCGAGGGGGAGTCCTTCACTTATCAGGGCAACACCTTCAATTCGGGCGGCTTTTACACCTTCAGCTATACCGATGCGGCCGGATGCCTCCAGAATGTTGAACTCACGGTCAACGAAATCCCCACCATAGAGGTCGATCGCGTGGAGAATGTCTGCCCGGGCGAGTTCGTAGAGGTGGACGGCATTCCCTACGGCCCCGGCATACACGACATCACGCTCACGGCCTCTACCGGCTGGGACAGTATGATCAACCTGAACGTGATCGAAAATCCGGCACCTACTGAGCTGTTCGACGGGGTGATCTGTGAGGGCGAATTTGTGATTTACGGCGGGGAGATGCTGGATTCAACCGGTTTATATCAGATTGACCTGACTACCAGTCAGGGCTGCGACAGTACGATTTTGGTCGACTTGAGGGTTCAGTTGCACGATACCTTGCGCGCGCAGGCCTACCTC
>JAJDFU010000442.1 GCA_020528935.1 Saprospiraceae bacterium
TGCCGTTTCCACTAAAACTGGATCCGGTACATCAGACCGGGGAATAAGCCTTTCTGGGACACGTTGTTGATCTCTCCGGTTGATTCGTTGAATCGCTGCACGAAGATGTTGTCGCGATTCGTCAGGTTCGTCAGATCGATGAAAAACTGCTGGGATAGACGCTTTTTCTTGCTGTTGAGCCGAAAGCCGAACTTGAGATCCCAGCGGAAGTAAGGATCCTTCCGCAGGCTGAAGGCTTCTTCCTCGATCAACACCTGCTCGCCGGCCCTCTGCGAGGCCTCCAGGTCGATGGGCGTGTAATACCGTCCGCCGGCCCAGGTGACCTTGGTATCGATGGTAAAGGCATTGCGCTTGGCCTTGCCCAGGCGGAATTCCTTGCCGGCCAGGAAGTTGAGCACATAGCCGTTGTTGAAGGCCGTATTGCGCTCGATGCCGTCGCTGCCCTCGTACTTGGAATCAAAAAGCGAAAGAGTGAACAGGCCGTAATAGCCCCGGTTGAAGAATTTCTCCAGGGTGAGTTCCAGGCCGTAGTTGCGTCCTGTGCCGTCATTTTCCAGGGAGCCCACTTCGGGGAACACAAAATCGGCGCCGGCATTGAGCATGGAAAAACTGCTGGGCATCATCTCTACCGGCACATTGCTGATGGCCTGGTAGTAGGTTTCCACCTTTACCCGCCAGTCGACGCCGATGCGGGCGTCGTAGCCCAATACGAAGTGGTTGCTGCTGGTGAAGTCCAGGTTCTCGTTGGTGCGGCGGAATTCATTCTCGCCCACCTGTTCCTCGAAGAAGTACACGGGCAGGGGCTGCATCTGCTGGTGCAGGCCGTAGCCCAGGCTGAGGGTCTGCCCCTTGCGGAACTCCCAGTTGACCGTCAGGCGGGGCTCCAGGGCGGTGCTGTTATTCAGGTCCAGGTATTGGGCGTGCAGCCCGCCATTGACCGTCCAGGCCTCGCTGAGCCGGAATTGCCCCTGAGCAAATACCTGATACAAACCCAGCCCGCCGCTAAAATCCCGGACGGTTACCCAGTCGGGCAGGCCGTCGTCATCCATATCCGGGCGGTTGTCGCGATCCCGCACCCGGGTATCGAGCTGCATGTACTGGCCCACAATACCGGTGCGAAGCGTGAAGCGCGGGCTGAACTTTTTGTTGAAATAGCTGGATACGGCATAGGTCTGGGTGAGGTCGTTCACTTCCGTCACGCGGAGCTTCTGCCCGCTGAGGCTGTCCAGCAGGTTGTCCTGATCGAAGGTCGCCTCGGCGGCCGAGTAGGAGATCACCGTTCGAATGTAGGCGTCGTCGCCCACAATGATATTGTGTCGCAGACCGATGATCCCCAATTTAGAGCCGGTAAAGGAGTCCGAGTTGGGATCGGCAAACAGGTCGGTCTCATCGGTTTCCTCTCCGAGAAAGGCGATATCGCTCAGGGCCCCAATACCGAAAAGGGAAAACTGTCCGGCTTTGCTCTGCCCCAGATCCAGCTTGAAGGAAAGATCCTTGTAGTTGGGCGTGGCGTTGGTACCTACCGGTATGCCGGCCGCCTCCGCCAGCTCGACGAAGGAATGGCGGTAGCTCACCAGAAAGGAGCTGCGGTTCTTTTTGCTGATGGGTCCCTCGGCCATGGCTTCCAATCCGCTGAATGCAGCCAGCTGTGCGGTGAATTCGTAGCGATCTTTGTTGCCGCTGCGAAAACCGATGTCGAACACCCCGGCCAGCGCGTTGCCGTACTCGGCGGGGAAGGCGGACGTCAGAAAATCGGAGGTGCGCAGCAAGTTGGGATTGATGGCGCTCACCGGGCCACCGGTGGTACCCAGGGTCGAGAAGTGATTGGGGTTGGGAATGGGAATTCCCTCCAGCCGCCACAGCACCCCGGTGGGCGAGTTGCCGCGAATGACGATGTCGTTGCGGCTGTCGTCGGCTACGGCTACGCCGGCAAAATTGCCGACCAGGCGCGCTACGTCGTTGCGCCCCCCCGAAAAGCGGGTGACCTCTTCCAGGTCGAAGGTGCGCGCGCTGATCGCAGCCATCTCGTTGACGGTGCGGTCTTTTTCCGTTTCGGCCGTGACCACGACCTCATTCATTTCAAAGGCCGTTTCTTCCAGACTGACCGCGAGAGCCACTTCCTTGCCGGCCGTGATCCAGACGTTGGGCAGCGTAACACTTTTGTAGCCCAGGTAGCTGAAGCGAATGGCCTGGCGGCCGACCGGTACATCATCGAGCACAAACCGACCGTCTGCATCGGTGACGGTTCCTTTGGTCTCCGGCAAATCCAGGATCTCTACCGAAACGCCGATAAGCGGCACCTCCGACTGGGCGTCCAGCACGGTGCCCTTTACCGTTTGGGTCGCATCTTGCGCGCGGATATAGGAGGGAATGAACAGGAAAAGGAAGAGCAGGGAAACAAGTATGACTTTCATGATCTATGGTGTTTTTCTGCCTGCAAATTGGGAAGTGCGGCATGGCCATACCAGCCGTTTGGGGTCGAAGAGTAAAACGGAAGGGATGAATCGTCGGCGTATCGGGATGAATCGTCAGGTGTCCAGCCAGGCCTTGAAGTCGGCCACCCGGTCGCGGCTCACCAGCACCTGAAAGTCGGGCCGGGGATGCAGCTCCAGCACCAGGCGGTTGTTGAAGTAGGGGTTCACCTTTCGGATGGCTTGCACGTGGGTAATGACCTTCCGGCTCAGGCGAAAAAAGGATTGGGGGTTCAGCACGTCCACCAGCTGGTCCAGGGTGTAGTCAATGACGTGCCGCTTGCCGTCGCCGCAGCGCAGATACAACAGGCCGTCTTCGGCGTAAAAATAGTGGACCTCATCTGCCGCTACGTAGGTGATCTGCTGGCCGGCCTTGATGAGAAATCGCTCTTTGTAGGTGGGTTTTTGCAGGCTGGCCATCAGCTCGCGCAGGGAGGGCAGCTCCCCGGCAGGCTCTCCTTGTTCGTAGAAACGGCGGTACTTTTGCAGCGCTTGGCTCAACTCTTCCGGATCGATGGGTTTGAGCAGGTAATCCACACTGTGTAGCCGGAACGCCTTGAGCATGTACTGATCAAAAGCCGTGGTGAAGATGATGGGGCTTCGCACATCCACCTGCCGGAAAATATCGAAACTGAGTCCGTCGGCCAGCTGGATATCCAGGAAAAGCAGATCGGGAGCCCCGTGTTCCTGAAGCCAGCGCACGCTGCCCTGCACGCTGTCCAATACGGCCAGTACTTCGATGCCCGCATCGCACGCCTGCAGGAGTTGCTCCAGCCGCAGGGCGGCGGGCCTTTCGTCTTCGATGAGGAGTACGCGCACCGCTGAGGAGTTTGAGCAGAAAGATAGGTCATTGGGGGATTTGGAAAAAATGCCGAATCCGTTTTCCGGGCGGAAGTCACGCCCCCCGCAGCGCTGAACCTCCGGCTTTTTCCAGCGCAGCCTTACGTCCCTGCCCAAAATCCCGTATCTTCATGTTTTAACGCGAACACACTGTTTTATGCAAATTGAGAAGAACCGGGTAGTCAGCCTGCACTACAAGCTTCAAAAGGCGGATGCCGAGGGCGACCTCATCGAGGAGTCTTACGGTGGCAACCCGCTCACCTTTCTGTTTGGCGTCGGCCAAATGCTTCCCGCTTTCGAAGAAAACCTCCAGGGCAAGGAAGCCGGGGAAAAATTTGCCTTCGGCCTCAAGAGCGAGGACGCTTACGGCGACTACAACGAGCAGGCCGTCGTTCCGGTAGATAAGCAATCCTTCGTCATCGACGGCAAATTGGCCGAAGACATGCTCAAGATCGGCAACAGCATTCCCATGCGGGACCAGGAAGGCAATCAGCTCATCGGACGCGTGGCAGAGGTGCAGGACCAGGTCGTGATCATGGACTTCAATCACCCCATGGCCGGCGTGGACCTCTACTTCACCGGCAATGTAGAGCAGGTGCGCGAGGCCACGGACTCCGAGCTGGAGCACGGCCACGTGCACGGCAAAGGCGGCGTAGAGCACTGACGCACACCCTGTAGCGAGAAAAATCGGGCTTTCGGGCGATCAATCGGGCAAAATTGTTGTTAGTACATCGATTTTAATGGATCACTCGTCATGAAAACCACCTTTACCGCCCTGTTCGCTGCGCTTGGCCTGATCGTTGGCATTCCTTCTCTTACCCATGCTCAATCCCCTTCGATTACCGGCCGGCTCCTTCAGGAGGACACCGGCGAGCCCCTGGCTTTCGCCACCGTCATTCTGTACGATGTCTCCGACAGCAGCATGGTGACGAACGCCCTTACGGAAGACGACGGACGCTTTGGCCTTCGCGCCGGACCGGGCTCGTACTATCTCGAGGTCACCTATGTCGGGTACGAAGACAAGCGCATTCCGGGCCTGCGAATCTCCGGCGGCAAGGAGGTCCTGAACCTGGGCGATATCGGCATGCGCTCCTCCTCGGTTGCCCTCGAAGAAATAGAGGTGCGCGCCGAACGCAGCCAGATGGAGTTCAAGCTGGACCGGCGGGTGTTCAATGTGGGTAAGGACCTGACCAATGCGGGAAATACCGCCGCCGATATTCTGGACAACGTGCCCTCGGTGACCGTCGACCCCGAAGGCAATGTGAGCCTGCGCGGCAGCCAGGGCGTGCGCATTCTCGTCAACGGCAAACCCTCCGGCCTGCTCAGTGCCGACGACACCCGGGCCCTCCTGCGCATGCAGGGCGACCTGATCGAGAGTGTGGAGGTGATCACCAATCCGTCGGCCCGCTACGAGGCCGAGGGCGAGGCCGGCATCATCAACATCATCCTGAAAAAGAACAAGGACAAGGGCGTCAACGGCTCCTTCGGCCTGACGGCCGGCTATCCGCAAAACTTTGGCGCATCCTACAATCTCAATTACCGCAAGCGCAACTTCAACCTCTTCTCCAATTTCGGACTCGATTACCGGCGCTTTCCCGGCGGCGGCTTTTCCACCCAGCGCTTCTTCGACCCCAGCGGCCAGCTCACGGATTACTTCACGACCGAGACCGACCAGACCCGCGGCGGCCCGGGCGGTTACCTGCAGGTAGGTACCGACTGGCTCATCGCCGAGGAGAACACCCTTACCGGCTCCGTGCCCTCCCGGCCGGGCCGCGACCACACCGACCCGCTGTTGCCGTACCGCGACCTCCCCCCACATGCAGAATTGCCCCCCACCACGGTTCGCGCTGTTGCGGAGCTGGAGAAAGAACACAACTTCGCGTCCTCCCTGCGCTCAAAGCCCACACTTCACCCGCATCCACA
>JAJDFU010000626.1 GCA_020528935.1 Saprospiraceae bacterium
AGCCGGATTACCGCCGCCTCATTCTGGACGAGTACACCTTCCTCAACCGGCCGGTTATTCTTCTGGGCAAGGAGGTATTCGTGGGGAGCAGCAAGAAAAACGTGGCTGCCGTCCGGGAAAAACTCGGCCGATGAGCGCGCTGCATTCCGAGTCGATCGTCCGCTATTTTCGCGCTTTACAGGATGACATCTGTCGGGCGTTGGAGGCTGCCGACGCAGGAGGGCGCTTCCGCGAGGACCTGTGGGAACGGCCGGGTGGCGGTGGCGGGCGCACCCGCGTGCTGGAAGGCCGGCGGATCGGGAAGGGAGGCGTGAACTTTTCGGCTGTGGAAGGGGCTATGCCCGAGCCAGCTGCCCGGGCGCTTGAGGTATCGCCGGGACCGTTCCTGGCTACCGGCGTATCCATTGTTCTGCATCCGGTGAATCCACGTGTACCCATCATCCACATGAACGTTCGCTATTTTGAGATGGACAACGGCCTCTGGTGGTTTGGCGGAGGTATCGACCTCACTCCGCACTACGTGGATGTAGCCCAGGCCTCCTGGTTTCACCGGCAGCTCAAAGCGGTCTGCGACCGCCATCATCCCAATTTTTATCCCCGCTTCAAAGACTGGGCCGACGAGTATTTCTTCCTGAAACACCGGCAGGAAACCCGCGGTGTCGGCGGTATTTTCTTCGACCGCCTTCGGGAGCCCGACCGGGAAGGAGCCTTTGCCTTTGCGCGGGATGTGGGCGAGTCTTTTGTGCCCCTGTACACCCATCTACTGCGGGAAAATCAGGATCTGCCGTACGGCGAAAGACATGAGCAATGGCAGCGGCTGCGCCGGGGACGGTACGTGGAGTTCAACCTCGTTTGGGACAAGGGTACCCGGTTCGGACTGGATACGGGAGGGCGCACCGAATCCATTCTCATGAGCCTGCCGCCCCTGGCTGCCTGGCAGTACGATTATCAGCCCGAAGCCGATAGTGAAGAAGCGCGCACGCTGGCCTGGCTGCGCAAAGGCGTGGACTGGGCAGGCCTCGATACGCCCTGACGGAAGCACCCCGGGAGAAGCAGACGCTTTCCGAACTTTTTAGCAGGCAGGCAGGTTCTGGACAAACCGGATCACGATGTGCTGCAGCTACAGGGTTTCTGATCGAAAGGGATCAGTCGCACAGGATGACGATGGAGTCGGTCTGGATCTCGTTGCTCAGGTTGCCGGCGCGGTCCCGCAGCGAAATGTAATAGAAAAAGGTATCGGTCGGGAACAGCTCGTTGGGCGTGCAGGGGGGCGCGCCATTGGGCGGTATGCAGCAGATGATGCTGAAGGTATTGGGGACCTTCACCGAAATTTCTCCGGAAATCCCGTTGGCTACGCTTTCCTGGGGAATGAAAGGCAGCCGCATACTGTCCACAAAGCCCGTGCGGTTGTCGCGAAAGAACATGTCCAGGCTGTCGTCGGGGAAGGTGAGGTCGCCGTCTCCGTCGGTGAAGGAAAACTGGACCTCCAGCGTATCCAGAATGGAATTGCCCTGGATCACGGTGGTCTTGTTGACGCGAAGGAATTCGATGACCGGCTCATCGGGATAGTCCGGCGGGCTGACACAACTGCTCAGGGGGCCGAGGACGAGCAGGACGGCAAGCGCGGAAATGGCTTTGTGCATACGCGGCGCGATTTATCTTCATAAACGGTTTAAGAGGGGGATTTAGTTCAGATGGCAAACACACCCAACCAACGGCTGTACGACCGGATGGAGGCCTATTGGAAGCGGCCGTCGCCGGCCTTCTTCGACGATTTGGCCATGGACGTATTCCGCGAGCAGGCCAGCCGCAATCCGGTCTATGCCCGCTATCTGGAGCTTCTGGGATGCGACACCACGGCGGTGCAATATCCCGGACAAATCCCCTTTTTGCCCATCAGCCTGTTCAAGACCCACCTGCTGCGCACCGGCGAATGGACCCCCGAGATGCACTTTACCAGCAGCGGCACTACGGCCAAGACTGCCAGTCGCCACGATGTGAGAAAGCTGGAGGTTTACCTGCAGAATACCGAGCGGGGGTTTCGCCACTTCTTCGGTCCGGTTGAAGGATACGCCGTCCTGGCCCTGCTGCCTTCCTACCTGGAACGGCAGGGCTCCTCCCTGGTAGCCATGGCCGGCCACTTCATTCGCCGTTCGGGTTATCCGGAGAGCGGCTTTTTTCTGCATCAATACGACGCGCTGATCCGGCACATCGACCTACTGATGGAAAAAGGAGTGCCCACCCTGCTCCTGGGAGTGACCTTTGCCTTGCTGGATCTGGCGGAGCGCGGTCCGTTCCGGTGGTCCGGCCTGATGGTTATGGAGACCGGAGGCATGAAAGGCCGCCGCCGGGAAATGGTGCGCGAAGAGGTACACCGGCGCTTGTGCGCCGCCTTTGCTGTGGATCGGGTGTATTCGGAATACGGCATGACCGAACTGTTTTCCCAGGCCTATTCGATGGGGGACGGTCTATTTCGTCCGGCGCCAGGCATGCGGGTGCAGGCCCGTCAGATCACGGACCCCTTTGCAGCCCCGCCTTCGGGAAAGACCGGGGTGCTCAATATCATCGACCTCGCCAACCTGGACACCATCAGCTTTGTTGCCACGGACGATCTCGGCCGGGTATTTCCCGACGGCTCCTTTGAAGTACTGGGGCGCCTGGATCATTCGGACCTCCGAGGTTGCAATTTGTTGGTACTTTAGAGCAACCCAAATCACATTCCATATGAGCCTGATGCTTTACGGCGCTTACGGATACACCGGCAAGCTCATCCTCGAGGAAGCGCAGAGGCGCGGTATGCAACTCCTGCTTGCCGGGCGCTCGCGCGAAAAACTGGAGCCGCTGGCCGAATCGGCGAAACTGCCTTTCCGCGTATTTGATCTGCAGGCTCCCGGAGATATCGGCAAGCAGCTCTCGGGTGTGACGGCTGTGATTCACGCTGCGGGCCCGTTCAAGTACACGGCTCGTCCCATGATCGAAGCCTGCCTCCAGGCCGGGGTACACTACCTGGACATTACGGGCGAGATCGAGGTCTTCGAGTTGGCTGCTCAATACGGAACGCGGGCTGCCAAGGCCGGGATCATGCTGTTACCCGGTGCGGGCTTCGACGTGGTGCCTACCGATTGCCTGGCCCTCTTTCTGAAGCGGCAACTGCCCGACGCCACCCACCTGCAGCTGGCTTTCTCGGCCCTCGGGGGCGGCGTATCGCGGGGCACGGCCACTACCATGGCTGAAAACCTGGGCAAAAAGGGAGCCGTGCGGAGAGATGGGGAGATCAGCCTGGTGCCGATCGGACACAAAACGCGGACCGTGCCCTTCAAGGGCAAAAAGCGATTTGCCATGACCATTCCCTGGGGGGATGTGTCTACGGCCTGGTATTCCACCGGCATTCCCAATATCGAAACCTACATGGGTATTTCGCCCAAAGCCTATCGCTGGGTGAAATGGCAGCGCCGCCTCGGCTGGCTGTTGCGGCAAGACTGGGTGCGCCGGCAGGTGAAAAAACGGATCCGGAAACGGCCGCCGGGACCCAGCGAAGAACAGCGCCGGACCAGCCAGAGCCTGGTATGGGGGCAGGTGTCCAATGACAAGGGTGCAGTGCGGCAGGCCCGGCTGACCTGCCCGGAAGGCTACACCCTCACCGCCTTTTTCGCCTGCCATATTGCCGAAAAGGTGCTGGCCGGTCAGGCGCCGGTGGGGTTCCAGACTCCCGCCAAGGCCTACGGGGCCGACCTCATCCTGGAAATGGAAGGCAGTGAACGCGAGCTGCTCCATTCGGAGACCGGGCATTTTGAGCCGGCCTAGCAGGCCGACTCCTGCAGCGGAAACCCCGCTCGCTTCCAGGCCAGAAGCCCGCCTTCCAGGTTGTACACTTCCCTGAAGTCGTGTTCGTCGAGCAACTGCTGCACGGCCGCAGCGCTGCGTTGTCCGCTCCGGCAAAAGACCAGAAGCGGACGATCGGGATCGAGTTCGCTCACCCGAGTTGTCAGTTCGCCCAGTGGAATGTGCGCACTCGCCAAACTCGTTTCGGCCCGCTCGGAGGGTTGGCGCCCATCCAGCCATTGCGCATCCGCTGCAGCAGCCCACTGCCGAGCCTCCGCAGGTGGTTTTGAGGGGATCCCGCGAATCCCGCACCACCTCTCGTAATCGATCAGGCGGCTTACGGACGTCCCCTGTCTTCGGGGCAACCGGATCGAATGCGACCGGAAGTCGGAGGCATCCAACAGGAAAAGCCGGCCGATAAGAGGCGTGCCAATACCGGTGATCAGCTTGATGACCTCGGCGGCCTGCATACTGCCGATGATGCCCGGAAGTACGCCCAGCACGCCGGCCTCGGCGCAATTGGGAACCGTGCCGGCGGCGGGTGGCTCGGGATGGAGGTCGCGGTAATTGGGACCTCGTCTTCCCGTGGCGTCCAGGCCGTTGAAAACGCTCAATTGCCCCTCAAAGCGGAATACGGCACCGTACACATCGGGCTTGCCGCTGAGCAGGCAGGCGTCGTTGACGAGGTAACGGGTGGGGAAGTTGTCGGAGCCGTCGGCCACCACCTCGTAGGGGGCGAGTATGTCCAGGGCATTGCGGCTGTTGAGGTGGAAGGGGTAGGCGTCCACTTCCAGCTCGGGATTGAGGGCGCGAAGCCGCTCCGCTGCCACTTCTGCCTTGAGGCGACCCACATCCGCGCTCTGATACAGGATCTGCCGGTGGAGGTTGCTCGCTTCCACCCGGTCGCCGTCCACGATGCCCAGGCGGCCCAGGCCGGCTGCGGCCAGGTAATAGAGCAGAGGACTGCCCAGGCCCCCGGCTCCCACGACCAGGGCGCTGCCCCGGCTGAGTTTTTCCTGGCCTTCCCGTCCGAACTCCGGAATGGCCATTTGGCGGCCGTAGCGCGTCCAGGAGCTTTTTTCCTCCGTATTCATTGCTCAAAACGGTATTAAAGGTTTTGCAAATTTGGGCTGTGTCCCCCCACTCACATACCATGCCCGTGCGAAATACTCCAATTCCCCCCTCCCTTACAAAACGGATGACTAGGGCTAAACCGGAAAAATCGGTGGATTTTACGGTTGAGCCCGACGGTTCTTCCGCTTCGGCAGCCAGGCTCTGCCGGAAGTCCTTTTGCAGCAGCAGCTGAATGTTAGTGAGAACGATCTCGCCCATGGTCCAGCAGGGGTCAAACAGGTCGCTATTGGTGTGGTTGGCGAGATCCTTGTTGAGTTGTCTCCCCTTTTCCGGG
>JAJDFU010000537.1:0-1140 GCA_020528935.1 Saprospiraceae bacterium
CAAAAAACCTAGGTTGCGTTAGTAGAGGTCGAGCAACTGAAAGAAATTGGCGCGAATGGTGGGCTGGGCCGTACTTTTCAACTCCTGCTCCACGTGGGGTTTTTCCAGCTCTTCGGAGGAGAGGTCCTGTACGAGTTGCAGCAGATTTTTCCGAATGCGGTCGAAGCCGACCTCCAGTTCGGCATAGGGCAATACATTGATGCTGCTGAAGTGCATCAGGTCGTTGTACTTGCTTTTGATCAGGATAAAACGATCGTAGGCCGGAGAGCCGGGAAGCAGTACTTCCTCCACGGCCTCGATCCCGAAATTGAGCCCCCGGGCAATGCGTTCTTTGAGTTCGGTCTGGGTTTTGGCAATGCTCATGGGGTGAATATACGCAAGTCCCGGCTAGGGCTTGCTGCCGGTGATGCGCAGGCCGCCCAGCCGCCCGCCTTCAAACAAGCGGGCCACCGTGCGGTAAAACTGAGCGCGCGACGCTACCAGCTCGGGACCGAACACCGCCTTCTGCCGGTCCGCGTCTGCGGCAAAAGCCCGGTAGCGGTCGCGGGTCCATCTACGCCAGGCATCGGTACGGGATACCGTCTGAAGATCGCTGAATCCGGCGGCTTCCAGCTCGGCCCGGTAGGTGGGCCAATCCGTGACCGAGGTACCGCTCACCACCTGCTCCAGAGCCGATCGCTCATCCTGCCTGAGGGCAGACTCCAGCACGAAGTCTTCGATGACGAAACGCCCTCCGGGCTTGAGGGCCCGACAGGCCTTCTGCAAGGCCTGTGCCCGGTTCGGAATGTGCAGGTATACCAGCAGCGAAATGAAGTGGTCGAATTCATGCTCAAAGGGCAGATCCTCCGCCCGGCCGGTGATGTAGTGCACCCGATCGCTCAGTCCCACCCGCTGGGTGAGTTCGTCGGCCAGTTCGTTGAGCTCGGCCTGTACCTCCACGCCTACGACCCGGCAGCCCGAGAGCTGAGCCAGCACGCGCGCCGTACCGCCTACCCCGCTGCCGATGTCGAGCACGCTCTTCGTCTCGTCCCGCTGCAACTCCTCCCCCAAATTCCGGCCGCACCACACCCCGGCGTCGCTGTCCCTTATACCCCTCCAACCCTGCCCTCGCGCCAACCAGGTTCACGTCCGGGTAGGGCC
>JAJDFU010000537.1:1150-5220 GCA_020528935.1 Saprospiraceae bacterium
TCGAGTTGGGTCCTGTGGGCTCGGAGATGTGTTAAAGGGACGGGGTATTGATCGAGGTGGCCGAGATCGAGCAGGTCTTCCAGCCCCAGGGGGCCGCAGGCTTTTCCGCGCTCCGCCAGCGCCCGGTGCACGCTTTCTACCCGCCACTGGTACATATCCGGGGAGAGCTCCTGCTCCAGCAGCAGGCAGAATGGCGCCAGCAGGGCTTCCGGAGGTTGCTTTTGCCCGATCACCCCGGTTTCGAGCAGCAGGTCCTGCACCTGATCCAGGGCGTGGCGCGCCATGCGGTGGCGGCACAGCCAGCGGGTCTGCCCGAACCATTCCCGCACATCCGGCACCTCCAGCTGGTAGCGCCGGCTGATATACTGGATGGTCGCCTTTTCGCCCTGCGCGTGCAGCGCCTGCCGGATCACAGCCATCAAATCCTTGAGGGCCTTCGGATTTTCCCGAACAACGGCTTCGCGGCCCAGCAACACGAAACAGGGCCAGGGCGTCGGCTGCACGCCGATGCGTTTCATTCGCCCGGCATCCACCGTGGGCTTGGTAGTGTATTTTTCCCAGAGGAAAACCTCGGCGCGCCCTTCGTCCAGTGCCTGCTGGGCACCGGCAAAATCTCCCACCACCTCAAACGCCAGCTCCTCCGGCGGCCAGCCGTGTTCTTTGGCCAGGGCAAAAGCCATGAGGTGAGAACCCGAATTGTAGCGGCTGATGGCGAAACGCGCGCCCCGCAACTGCTCCGGAGCCGTGCGGGCACTGTCGGGATGCACGTGTATACCCCACAGCAAGGGCGAGGCGACGTAGGTGCCCAGGATGCGGGCGGGCAGGCCCTGCGCGATGCCGGTCACGGCGCCTTCGGTGAGTACGAGCGCCACATCCAGTTCACCTTTCTGCAGGCTTTCCAGCATGGCGCCGGTGCCGCCGGGATAGTCTGCCCAGCTATAAGAGAAGGGCCGATCAGCACAGAGGTCGTGTTCGAGGGCGTATTGCCAGGGGTAATTGAAGTGCTCGGGTACGCCGCCAACGCGGAAATGAGGTGTACGCATGATGGGTATTGGGTTTTCGGATGCGAGTATAACACCCTTCCTTGAATTTAGCGACCTTAACGCCAAAGGTTGCGTATGAACAATGCCATAAAATGGGCGGGATGGGTCGTCCTGCTCCTTATCTTCGGCCTGGATCTCTACCTGCTGGTTACGGGATCCGCATGGCTGGAACGCCCCCTGGATGCCGGAGGAGTCTTTCCAATAGGCACGCTGGTGGGCTGGAGTTTTCTCATCGCCTGGCCGCTGCTCTTCCTGTTGCTCATGCCCAAAGCGCGGCCGGGGCAGTTGCCCGCTACATACCGGGCGCTTCGCTTCGTGCGGCTCATGCTTTGGATTGCCCTCCTGCTGGGCCTGGGCTGGGGCTTTTGCGGCCGATTGGCTTCCGGCAATTGGGCCAACAGCTTTGCGAATTCTCCCCGTGCCTGGCAGGTATTTACCATTTGGTCGGGGGCCATCCTTTTCCTTCCGCTGCTCGCGTTTTTGATCTGGGCCGTCGTCTGGCTCTTCCAGCGCGCGCGAAGCCGAACCCCATGACAAAAGGCCAGCTTTGGCAAAATAAATTTGGCGTTACACTCAGCTATCAGTATATTATACATCGATAATCGCTTTTTGAGGCACAATCAACTAGAAATACCATGCAATCCTACCCGCCCGTGACCAAATACATGGCTAAAAAATTAGTCACCTTCACTCCGGATACCGACATGCGCAAGGCCATTGATGTAATCCTGAAAAGAAAGATCTCCGGCTGTCCGGTAGTCGACGGGAAAAAGCAGCTCGTCGGTATGCTCTCGGAGGTAGACTGCCTCAAGATCATCGTGGAGGGACCCTACAACAAAGAGCCGGCCCGAATCGGTACGGTTCGCGACTTCATGTCCACCGACGTAAAGACCATTTCCTCGGATAAGACGATTCTGGACGCAGCCTATCTCTTCGTCAAACAGGGATTGAGGCGCCTGCCGGTACTCGAAGACGGGGAGCTGGTGGGGCAGATCAGCCGCAGCGACATCCTTCGGGCCATTCAAAAGATGACGCCCACTCTCCGGCACGTACCCGATTCCTGGCGCCCTCGCATTCCGTCCATCTCCAAGCACAAGGATACCCAATACACCCAGAACAGTTAATTGCGGTCCGAACGCAGCTTTTGGGCCAGCTCCAGGGTCATGGAGCTGGCGTAGGCCCCGTAGGCATCTACCAGTAAGCCCTTCAGGCCATCACCGGATTCGATGGCGTATACTACAGAGCTGTCCGCCGGATTCGTCATCCCTTCAAAACGGTGGATCTCCCTGACCTCGAATTGTTCGGGCTGCAGTTGCAGGTTCAGTTCCCTGCATTCGATGCAGTTCTCCTTGAGGTTGAAGTCTTTGGTGTATCCCCGGGCTTTCAGATCTTGAATGGCTTCGACCAACGTTTCGTAATCCGTCTTCATGTTTTTGCTTGTTTACCTATACAAGCAGTCAAGCTTCGCCTTCGTTCAACCACAGGCCGTGAAAACCCAGTGGAATATTGTGGGGCAGGCAGGCCGTGGCCAGTGTATCCAGCGAGGCGGCATCTGCAATGACCAGCTCCGTTTGCAGGCGCTCGGCATCGAACAGGGTGTAGAGCAGCCAGCCCTCGTCCTCTGCCCGGGCATTCGGGGCGGGCACGAAAACGGGTTCTCCCGGCAGGCATCCCTGAAGGTCGCGGAATTGAGGTTTTCCCGTCTGTACGTCCAGCTTGAGCAGACCGTCCAGGATTGGGCGATCGGGCCGATCCGGGCTGGAAATACACCAGAGGTAACGGTAATTCCGGCCCTGGCGGCCGGGATGATGACAGGGCAATTCGGCGCCGTAGGCAGTGAGCCGCTCCCGGCGTACCTTTCCCTCCCCGAGGTCCAGCTCATAGCGCCAGGCCTCTCCCTTGAGGTCGCTGGACACCTTCCCCCGAAGAAAAGCCTTGGTGGATTCGGCCGAGGGAAAGTCCGGCAGGGTCAGGGCATCGACGACCAGGTGCCGATCGGATTGCTCATAGCCGTTCACAAAATGGAAAACGAAGCAAAAGTCGGTTTCCAGTGCAGTAAGCCGCCCGTCGGGCGCAACCACCAATATCTTCGTAGGCTTGCGGCGGTCCACCCGAATGGAGGCGACCGGACTGCTCAGCCCCGTAAAGGCCCGGAACACATCAAAGGAAACCGGCGTGAGAAAAAAGATCCGGTAGCCGCTCTGGGTGAGCACGAAATCGTGAGTAAAGATCAGCTCCGAAAGCGGAATGGTCTGGCTGATGCGCGCGCTGCCGCCGGGTTTTACCTCGTACAGCACCAGTCGCTGCCGGGTGCCGGCAGCCGTACCAAAGTTGTGCAGTACGCCGGTATCGGGATGGATCTTGGGGTGTGCCGAAAAGGGCAGCTCCGGATTGATGAGGCGATCGATGGGGGAAAAGCGGTTTTGCAGCGTGCCGCCGTAGTCATAGCGGCCCAGCGTTTCCAGCGTTTCGGGATCAATGCGATGCGGCAGGCCGCCTTCCCAGAGCGCCAGCAACTGCCCGGCATGCCACACCAGGCTGGTATTCGCCGTATTCTTGAAGCGCATCTTCATGAAGTTGTTCCGGATACCGCCCGGCAGGTTGGTTCCGAATCCGCGATACAACATTTTGCCGGCTTGTTCTTCGGCTACAAACTCGCGGGTGCGCACATAGCGGTTGCGATAGTGAATCCCCGCATCGGACAGCTCAAAGGCCGCGATCATGCCGTCGCCGTCGAAGAGGTGATCGTAGGGAACGCCCTGGTGTACGAAGCGGCCATTGCCGTTGCGGTAGAGGGTGCCGCGCAGGGCTGCCGGGATCTCGCCCTTCACCGGCAGGGGCTCACCGCTAAATTCTCTTTCGACGCAGCGATTGGCGGCAAAGTAGCGGGATAGAATAGTGGAGGTGTCCAGTTGGGTCGTTGAAGCCATAAGGTTGGGCAATGTTCACAACAGGAGAATGCACACCGCCAACAATAGTTCACCTTCGGAGTCGCTATTCACCCAGCCCCATAGCCCGCTGCAAATG
>JAJDFU010000059.1 GCA_020528935.1 Saprospiraceae bacterium
ACCCGCCGGCCGTTCAGACGGGCATTGTAGCCCTGGCGGCGGGCCTGGTTCAGGCCGTCATGATCGGTATGGTGGACCACCTCGCCCGGCCGGATGGCGCGCTGTTGGTGGAAGGCGGCGATCAGGCGGTGCTCCGACTTGTTGGCGGCGGCCACGCCTTCGTTGAACCACCAGTAGTCGGTCTGGCTCCGGCCTTCCTCATTGACGACCGGCCCCTGGAATTTGGTGAGGATCATCAGGCTGTCGCCCGGGTTCAGCTTTTCGACCTCCCGGTAGCTGCCGTCCTGCAGGCGGAATTTGTGGTTGCCCGTAGTGCGGATCACGGAGCCGTCGTCCAGCGTCACCTTGTAGATCTTCTGCCGGCGACCGCTCAGGCGCGGGTTGCGCATCATCTGGATGTCCAGGCGGCCGCGCTCGTCCAGGCAGTACACGGGCACGTCCACGCCCTCCTCGGCCAGTTGCCGGATGGGCACCTGCCCGCGGCCGTCGGCCACGGCCACCGGGCTGTCGCCCGTCAGGCACGGATTCGTCGATATCGTCTCATAGCCCAGGTCGGCATAGCAGTCGGGCACCGACTCGCGGATGACCGTATCCCAGAAGAGCACGCCCGGCTCGGCGGATTTCCAGGCGTTGTAGATGATCTTGTCCCACAGCTTTTCGGCATCGATCTCTTTGGTCAGCTTGGGGTCTTCGCTGCGGATGGGGAACTGCAGGGTGTAGGGCCGGCCGTTCATGGCCGCTTTCATGAAGGCGTCGTCGATGCGCACGCTCACGTTGGCGCCGGTCACCTTGCCCTGTTCCATCTTGGCGTCGATGAAGTCCTCCACATCCGGGTGGCGCACGGAGATGGTGAGCATGAGGGCGCCGCGCCGCCCGCCCTGGGCCACCTCGCGGGTGGAGTTGGAGTAGCGCTCCATGAAGGGCGTGATGCCCGTGCTGGTCAGGGCGCTGTTCATCACCGGGCTGCCCTTGGGGCGGATGTGGGAGAGGTCGTGCCCCACGCCGCCGCGCCGCTTCATCAGCTGCACCTGCTCCTCGTCCGTGCGGATGATGCCGCCGTAGCTGTCGGCCGGATTGCCGATCACGAAGCAGTTGCTCAGGCTGCTCACCTGGTAGTCGTTGCCGATGCCGGCCATGGGGCTGCCCTGCGGCACGATGTAGCGGAAGTCCTTCAGCAGCTCGTACAACTCCTCCTCGCTCAGGGCGTTGGGGTACTTGATCTCGATGCGGTGCAGCTCCCGCGCGATGCGGCGGTGCATGTCGTCGGGCGTGCGCTCGTAGAGGTTGCCCTGCGAATCCTGCAGGGCGTATTTGTTGATCCACACCTGGGCCGCCAGCTCATCGCCCTGAAAGTATTCGACGCTGGCCGCCAGGGCCTCTTCGTAGGTGTAGGTTTTTCGGTTGGACAGGTGAACGGTCATAGTATGCAGATTTTTGGAGCTTGGGGTTTTGGGGCATTCTTTGTGCTACCCGGGAATTACGAATATACCCCTCCTCGCCCGATCCGGCATCCGGACTTTTTCACAGGCTGTGGAAAAGTGGGAGGCGTTTATTAGTTGGTAGTTGGCGGTTGGCAGTTGGTAGTCGGCAGTTTGCAGTTGGCAGTCCGCAGTTGGCCGTTGGTGTTAGCGGTGCTGACTGACGCGGAGCGGTGGTTGACCTTGGCAAGCTGTGCGTCGGCCCACTATCCCAATGACCTCCCGGTTTCCTCCTCCCACACCCATTTGCAAACTCCCGACCTTTTCCATTATTAA
>JAJDFU010000645.1 GCA_020528935.1 Saprospiraceae bacterium
CCCAACCTGGGGTTGGCGGGCGCGGGCGACGGTGTCGTGACGGGGGTTCTGAAAAATGAGTCCCGTTGGCGCAAGCCGAACCGTGCGGGGAGCCTTGTGCGCTGCCGCGTGGCTGCGGGGTCCGGAGGGTGGCGGGAGTGGCCGGGATGTCCGGGTTTTCTGCGGGCTGTACCCGAAGAAGGAGTGCATGCCTTGTTGCAGTAGTGCCTGCACCGCTCCTCGGGCTGGGTAGAGGAAAACAGCCTGCCGGCCTACCTCCTGGAGCTCGGCGCCCACAGGCTGGACGATCATTCCGCTATTCAGATCGTTCGGCATTTCCAGGCGCTTTTCCAGGATGGAACCACCCTGGATTGGCGCATCTGGCATTACCGGGCACTATTGCGCCAGTGCGCATACGTCTGCCCGCCGTCCGTTTTTCGCAAACTCCGGCGTGGGTGGGCGTACGTTCCCGAATCCTGGCAACGGGAAGTCGATCATTTTCTTCAGATCCTGGATTTTCGCCGCGGGCTTTATGAGGCCCTGTCCAACAAAACGAGTGTATGAGCGAATCGCAAAACATCATTCGCCCCCATGCCGAGGAGGCTTATGCCGAGGAATTGGAAGTCCTGGACCGGGAGGACGAGCATCCGCGCCCGGCCAACTGGCGATTGTCGCCCAGAGCAGTTGTGACGTACATCATGGGGGGCCAGCTTCCCAGCGGTTACGAGATCACTCCCAAATATTTCGGCGATCAACGCCTTATTGAAGTGGCTGTGGCGACCCTGCTTACGGATCGGGCATTGCTGCTGATGGGCATTCCAGGTACCGCCAAAACCTGGGTTGCCGAGCACCTCTCCGCCGCCATTAGCCTGGATTCTACCCTGCTGGTGCAGGGCACGGCCGGCCTGGGCGAGGAGGCTCTGCGCTACGGCTGGAATTACGCTCAGCTGCTGGCTAAGGGGCCCACAGCAGAAGCCCTGGTGCCCAGCCCGGTCATGAAGGCCATGCAGGACGGGAAGCTCGCCCGCGTGGAGGAAGTGACCCGCATTCCTGCTGATGTGCAGGACTCCCTCATTACCCTCTTATCCGAAAAAACCCTGCCCATTCCCGAACTCAACCAGGAAGTACAGGCTCAGCGGGGCTTCAACATCATCGCCACGGCTAACGATCGCGACAAGGGGATCAACGACCTGAGCAGCGCCCTTCGCCGCCGGTTCAATACTGTGATCCTGCCGCTGCCCGCTACCCTGGAAGAGGAAGTTGCCATTGTCAAAAGCCGCGTGGATCAGGTCCGCATCCAGATGCAACTGCCCGAGATCGCTACGCCACTGGAAGAGATCCGGCGTCTGGTAACCATCTTTCGGGAGTTGCGTTCGGGACGCACCGAAGACGGACGCACCAAGCTCAAAGTGCCTTCCTCCACCCTGAGTACGGCAGAGGCCATTTCCGTGTTGCAGAACGGGCAGGCGCTTGCGGCTCACTTTGGCGAAGATGGTGCGGTAGGTGCGCGCGATCTGGCCGCCGGTCTTTCCGGGGCCATCGTGAAAGACCCCGGACCGGATACCATTGCCTGGCAGGAATACCTGGAAGCGGTGATACGGCAGCGGGATGGATGGGAGGACCTCTACGAAGCGTGCACCGGCCGCGACAACAGCCAGGCAGAATGACTACTCAGGTGTTGGGCATACGCCATCACGGACCGGGATCCGCACAAGCTGCCCTGCGGGCCCTGGAGTCGCTGCAGCCGGATGTACTGTTGGTGGAAATACCCGCTGACCTGGAGCCGCAGCTGAAACAAATCGGCGAGCCCGGGCTGGAGCCACCGGTAGCCTTGCTGGCCTACAGCCCAAAAGACTTTGCCCGCTCATCCTTCGTACCCTTTGCCGAGTTTTCGCCGGAATGGCAGGCCATTCGCTGGGCCCATGCCCGGCAGGTACCCGTGGTAGCCATCGACCTGCCCCTGGCAATGCAGCTGGCCCCCGGCGAAGAGCGGGCAGGCGAACCATCCTTAGGGGGCCTTGATCCGTCCGAAGGGGAGGAGGAGCGCTTGCTGCGCCGGGATCCCCTGGCTTACCTCGCCGGCCTGGCCGGCTATACCGATCGGGAGCGCTGGTGGGAAGACACCTTTGAGCGAGAATCCACCGGGGAGGATGTTTTTGAAGCTGTGGGGCTGCTCATGCGGCAATTGCGGGAGACCGCCCTTGAAGATACGCCCGAGCTGCTTCTCCGGGAGGCCCACATGCGCAAAAGCCTGCGCAAAGCTGCCAAACTGGGCTATCAGAATGGGGCAGTGCTCTGCGGAGCCTGGCACGTGCCCGCGCTGGAAGCCTGGAAAGATCATACGGCTGCATCGGACAACCAATTGCTGCGCAAGCGGCCAAAGGTCAAGCTGGACAGCAGCTGGATACCCTGGAGCTACAGCCGCCTGGCTTCGGAAAGCGGCTACCGCTCCGGCATAGCTTCGCCGGCCTGGTACGAACAGCTCTTCCGGAACCGGGCCGAAAGCGGCCTGCAGTGGCTGGCAAAAGCGGCCCGGCTGCTGCGCCGGGAAGACCTGGATGCCTCGGCCGCCCACGTGCAGGAGGCGGTACTGCTCGCCCATGCCCTGACCCGCCTGCGGGGCCATCGCACACCGGGCTTGCAAGAACTGGAGGAAGCAGCCCGCTCCGTCTTCACCCAGGACCGGAGCGAGCCCTTCCAACTCATTCGCCGCAAGCTCATCATCGGCGATCGACTGGGCCGGGTAGCGCCTGGCATAACCAAAGTACCCCTGCTTGAAGACCTGCAAAAACAAGCCCGCTCAGCCAGACTGAAAAAAGAGTTGGACACTACCCTCCCCCTGGAAAAATCGCTGGACCTGCGCAAGCCGGCCAACCGCAAAGCCAGCCTGCTGCTGCATCGGCTCCGGCTCCTCGACATCCCCTGGGGCACACCACAGGCCGGAAGCGACCAACAGACGGGGAGCTTCAGCGAACACTGGAAACTGCAGTGGAAGCCCGACTTTGCCATCCAACTCGTTCAGGCCGCCGTGTGGGGAAATACGGTGGAAGACGCCGCCACAGCGAAAGCCATTCAGCGAGGCCGGGAGGCGGAATCCCTGGGCGAATTGAGCAGGTTGACCCAGGAGATCCTCCAGAGCGACCTCGGAGCAGCCCTGAGTGCGGTGCTTCACCTGCTGGAAGACCGGGCCGCCCACACCCGTGATGTGGCTGCGCTTCTGGAGGCCCTGCCCCTGCTGGTACGCATTCGGCGCTACGGCAATACGCGGAAGACAGATACCGGTATGGTAGCCCATTTGCTGCAAACGGTCCTTCCTCGAATATTTGTGGGCCTTTCTTCCCTTCCTCAGGGTATTGACGACGACGAAGCCGCTCATCAGGCCCAAACCCTCATTGAGGCCCATCACGCAATATTTTTACTGGAAAATCCAGGCTATCATCAAGATTGGCTTCGGGCCATGGATAAGCTGTCTGGCCAACAAACCAACCACCCTTTACTTCGGGGCATGGCAGATCGCATGCTCTTCGATAAAGCACACCGTTCTTTGATGGAAACGCGTACGCGGATGAGCCTTCATTTATCCATTATGGAAGGGGCGATTCACTGGCTGGAAGGATTCCTGTACGGCAGTGGTCAGCTGCTCATCCTGCAGCCCGGGCTTTGGAATCTGCTGGACCAGTGGCTGGACGGGCTGTCCGAAGAACACTTTCTCAACCTCCTCCCCGTGCTTCGGCGCACCTTTGCGCACTTCTCGAGGCCGGAGCGCGAAAAAATGCTCTCGCTGGCTGAGCATCCACTGTCCGACACGGGGAGCACAGCCACCCGCGAGCGCGGGAACCTGGATCCGGAGCGCATTCAGCAAGTGGCACCGCTATTGGAAGATATTCTCCGGGTTAATCCCGACGACCCTTCGGATGGCAGCATCGAAGACCCTGACATAAGTAGTTGAAAATACGCATGTTCTGGTCACTTATCGCCATTGTTCACGGGTTTCCGTGAATACTCCGGGTTAAAGGGAATTTAACCTCCCATTAATTTTCAATTCAGAGGCTGCCCCGACTTTTGTAAGTGACGGAGCGATTTCCATTGGCTTCCCGTCATCGCTAATCTTTCCTGCAATCTTAAGTCGCTTTCCGGCCGGGGTTAAATTTCTCCGATTTAACCCTGGCATTTTTCTCTCGAAGCCGAATGGAATGATCGGGTAAAGGTCTCCTGCGTAGTCCGGGCTGTGTACTGCTGTGGTACATAGCCCTTTTCATGCAGCTTCCAGCCAAAAATTGTTGATGCCCTCGCCGGATAGAATGCGCAAGCGCTCCATGTTGAGCAATTCGAGCATAGCGAGGAAGGTCACGATGGCGTGAATGCGGTTTTGGCAGTCGCCGAAGATGTGCTGGAAATTGGCCTGCCGCCCATTGATCACCTTCGACAGGATGTGCCGTTGCTGTTCTTCGATGGTATAATTGAACTGGACAATCTGGTGTACCTGACCGGGATGGCTGTATTCGTAACGCTGCAATACATTTTCAAAGGCCCGGAGCAGTTTGAAAAGGGTCAGGGATTCCAGTTCGGCATCGGCCAGGGCCTGGTTGGCGATGCGGCGCAGTTCGCGCGAGGCATTGCCGCGGGTAGCTTGCTGCGAACGCCGCTCCTCCATCTCACGCAGTTCGTCCAGTACGCTCTTATAGCGCTTGTACTCCAGCAGGCGTTGCACCAGCTCTTCCCGGGGGTCGATCGGATTGCCCTCCTCGTCCACGGGTTGTCGGGGGATGAGCATCTTGGCCTTTATGCGGCAAAGGGTGGCCGCCACCAGGATGAATTCGCTGGCCAGATCGATGTTCATCTCTTCCATGTGCCGGATATAGGCCAGAAAGTCTTCGGTGATTCTGGCAATGGGGATGTCGTTGATGTCCAGCTCATCCCGCTCGATGAAGAACAACAGCAGGTCGAACGGCCCCTCGAACTGGGGCAGGTGGATGGTGTAGGTGGTTGCGTTCACCCTATAAAGATACGGCAAAAGGCGTTACCCGTTTCGGGCCTGTGCAAAACTTGTGAGTATCTGCTCACCCAGGTTTCAAGGATAAAATGCCAACCGAAAAAAGGTCATTTTATCCTTGAAATAGTATAAGTTATTGCCGTTGCGAAGTGGTTTGGTAGTTTTCACGACCCCAAACCCTGCGCAATGGGGAATGCTGATCCA
>JAJDFU010000168.1 GCA_020528935.1 Saprospiraceae bacterium
TGGCAGCCGTGCCCCACAAGGCCTCCTTTCAACTTTTCCTACCTCGCACCCACCGAAGGCTGTTGGTTGGACCAGGAAGCGGCACGGCAACGCTGGCAAGGCTGGCCCGACGAGCGCACTGCCGCCGCCAGTGAGATGATCCTCACCCGCCTGGAAGATCAGCTCCAGATCATTCAGCAAGAGGCACAACAAGGCCGGCAGGCCTTACAGCAGGAATATCCCCTGCCCGAACCCCCTGCCCAGCCCTATGCACTTCGTCCTGACCTGCCCACCTTCGAACTCGACCTGGCCGACGACGCCCTGGTGCTCGAACAGGCCGGCGGACAAGCGTTCAGTCCCGAGGAACGCCGCCGACTGCAAGAGCAATACGCCAATACCAACTGGCAGATAGCCCCGCAAAGCGCCGATGTGGACACACGGGCCTTCAACGTGCAGTGGCAGGGCTTCCGGCTCCAGCAGCTGGGCCCCTTCACCTACCGGCTCACGCTGGTGCACGAAGCCCGCGAGCAGGAACTGATCGTACACCCCGTACTCACCGGAGAAGCCCTGGCCCGCGCCAAAGCCGAATACCAGACGGCCCGGGACGAGTACGAACGGGCCCTGGCGCAGCGGGAAGCCCGCATCGAACCCTTCCTGGCACAATTGGAGGACCAGGTAGAACACCAGCGCCAGCAAGCCTGGAACGACTATCGCCGCGCTCTGGCCAAACTGGAAGAGCGCGACCTGCTGACCGATCAGGTCACCACAACCCTGCAGCTCAGCCGTTTCGGCATATGGAATGTGGACTATCCGGTTCGACCCAGCGCCCCGCAGGTTCGGGCCCGTTTTGTGAATGCCGAGGGTAACCCCATTCAGGGGCGAACCGCCTGGCTGGCCGATCCCGCCCGAAATACCGTTTTCCGGTACTACGCGGCAAAGGGCACCCCCGTACACCTGGATCCGGAAAGGCATCAGGTATTGTGGGTCGTTACGGAAAGCGGGCGCCTGGCCGTACTGCGGCGGGAGGACCTGAACGGTCTGAGCGAAGAAGGCGAAACCACCCTGGTGCTTACCGAAATCGAGCGCGAACTGCAATCCCCGGAAATCGTACGGGAGATCATCAGCATCTGACAGCGTTTGTAAAAGCCAGTTCGTTTTGCCATAAAAAGCAAAATGCGCCTCCCCGGTATCATCGGGCTTTTGTTTGCCCTGCTCCTTACTTCCTGCAATTCACATTTCGGACCCGCAACATGGGGGCAAGACCAGTTTACAGCCGCAAAACCCATTTACAGCGGCAGGGATACGGCCTGGAGACGGGCAGCCGAACCTATGGGGCCCTGGGTGGCCGGTTCGGGCTTTTCGGAAGAAATCCTTTGAACGGGTCCAATGGTCTTATCTGGGCGTAAACCTGTACTACGACAGGGAGTTCGGTCAGTTCCTGGCCTTCCGGCAGAACTTCCCCGGCGAAGAGCAATTCGAGGATTTTCTTGTTGCGCCGACACCCAACCTGTTTTCGCTTGCTTTTTCCACCGAACTGTCCATCCTTTTAGACGACGAAAAAGCAGGCACCTGCAGCTCAACTTCTCCTTTGCCCGTTCTTTTTTTTAACGGTACAACCAGGTACTGGACGATGGGAACATCATGGATCAACTGCAAACCAGCATCCTTTTTGCAGGCAAAGGGTTTGGTGTGCGCCTGTCTCTGGGTTCCCTTTTTGCCAGGGAATACCTTTCGTTCTTCTCGCCGATCGGCATCGGTTTCTTTCACCACTTCCATTGACCCTGCCGCCGCCTGGTCCGCCTGAACTTCATTCTCCGAACAGGGCTACGTTGCGCTCGCCCGGTCTGGCATAACCCCGGTACATCCCTGGCGTATTGAAGGGCATGGCGACGTTTCCCGTGGCATCGAGAGCGATGAGCCCGCCGGCTCCTCCCGCCTGTTTCAGCTTATCGTGGATGATGTGTTTTCCGGCCTCTTCTACGCTCAGGCCCTTGTAGGCCATGAGTGCCGAAAGGTCGTGCGCCACGGCGAATCGAATGAAATACTCCCCATGCCCGGTGCAGGATACGGCACAGGTGGCATCATCAGCATAGGTGCCGGCCCCAATAATGGGCGAATCGCCCAGGCGGTTCCACTTCTTGTTGGTCATGCCCCCGGTAGAGGTACCGGCCGCCAAATGACCGTTGCGATCCAAGGCGGCGCATCCCACGGTGCCGAATTTCTCGCCAGCAGGCACGGGCTCCAGCCGGCCGTTGCCCAGCTCGCGGGCTTTGGCGCGTTCCAGGGCCTTCCAGCTGCGCTCGGTGCGGAAGTATTCCGGATCCACCATCGCCAGGTTCTGGCTTCGAGCGAAAGCTTCGGTGCCGGCACCGGTGAGCAGCACGTGAGGCGATTGCTCCATCACCGCCCGGGCCGCGCGGATGGGGTTCTTGACCGTCGCCACCCCGCCTATCGCACCGGCGGAGCGATCGCGCCCATCCATGATGGAGGCATCCAGTTCATTGGTGCTGTCGGCCGTGAATACGGCCCCGCGGCCTGCATTGAAGAGGGGAGAATCTTCCAGGTGGATGATGGTCTGTTCCACGGCATCCAGGGCCGTTCCGCCTTCTTGGAGAATGGCTTCCCCTATATCCAGTGCTTCGTTGAGGGCCCGCGTGTAGGCCAGTTCCTGTTCGGGACTCATATTCTCTTTGCGAATGCCCCCGGCACCGCCGTGAATGACCAGGGCGTATTCCGGCCGGGATCTCGAACTGCCGGAAGTGCCGCCCTCCTGCTCCGGGCTTTGCATACAGCCACCGACCAGTACGAGCAGTATCGCTAAGAGGAAGTAAGAATTGTTCTGCATGATGTTCTCGTTTCTCATCTATGAATTACCCCGTTTTATCTAGTTTTTCAGGGTCTTTGTGCGCTCCGCTTTAAATTCGCCGAAACACGTAACACAAATCAGACGCGTCTCTTTATGAATACTTTCTTCAAAACGCTGTTTGCCTCCTGCCTGGGCACCATACTCGCTCTTCTGGTTCTGAGCGGCATCAGCACCCTCATCATAGGCGGTATTGCCTCCCGTGCAGATAAGCCCAAGCCCGTCAAGGCCAATTCCGTCCTCCACCTCACCTTCGATGACCCCATTCCGGAACTCACCAACAATACGGAATTTATGGGTTTCAAGCTCAAACAAGAGGAAATTCTGGGCTTGCAGGAAATTAAAAACACACTCGAAAATGCGGCCGGGGACGAAAAGATCAAGGGGGTTTTTCTGGAAGTGGATGCCCTGCCGACAGGGCTGACCGGCTCCAATGTACTGCGTGAGGCCCTGGCCGAGTTCAAAGCCAGTGGCAAATTCATTTTGGCGTATTCCGACTTTTACGGCCAGCAGGCCTACTACCTCTCCTCTGTAGCGGATGAAGTGATGGTCAACCCCATCGGACTGGTGGATTTCCGGGGCCTGTCCGCTACTGTGCCCTTCTTCAAGCCCATGCTGGATAAGATCGGCGTGGATATGCAGGTGTTTTATGCCGGCAAGTTTAAGAGCGCCACAGAACCCTTTCGCCGCACCGACATGAGCCCGGAAAACAAACTGCAAACCCGGGCTTATCTGGAGGACCTTTACGAAGATATGCTCAACGATATTGCCTCTACCCGCCCGCTTACGACGGCCGATTTGCACCGGCTGGCCAGCGACTTTGCAGGCCTGGATCCCGAGCAGGCCAAAGCCGGAAAGCTGGTGGATCGCGTGTGTACGCGTTCGGATGCCCTCCAGAGCGTGCGCGAGCGCCTGGGCCTGAGCGCGGAGGATGACCTTCAGCTCGTCGGCCTGAGGAACTACAACCAGGCTAACCCCCCCAGTGTCAACTACAAGGCCGGCGACAAGATCGCCGTGGTGTATGCCGAGGGAACCATAACCGGCGGTACAGATGGGGAAAACGGCGTAATCACCGACCGCAAATACGCCAAGATCCTGCGCGACCTGCAGGAGTCGGACAATGTCAAAGCCGTCGTCCTGCGCATTAACTCGCCGGGAGGCAGTGCGCTGGCCTCGGAGAACATCCTCGCCGAGATCCGGAAGGTCCAGGAGAAAGACATTCCCGTAGTAGTCAGCATGGGTGACTTTGCCGCTTCCGGCGGCTATTACATCGCCTGCTCGGCCGACAGCATCCTGGCCGAGCCGACCACTATCACCGGTTCCATCGGCGTCTTCTCAGTATTTCCCAGCGTGTCCGAACTGATGAACGACAAGATCGGCATCACCTTTGATACCGTACTCACCGACGAACTTTCGGCAGGGCTCAATCCCGTATTCAGTCTCAACGCCAAGGAGTCGCGTCTGCTCCAGCAGCGCACCGACCAGATGTACGAGGAATTCCTCGCCCGGGTTGCCGAGGGCCGGAATATGACCCGCGACGAGGTACACGAGATCGCCCAGGGCCGGGTTTGGACCGGGGAAAAAGCCGTCGAGCTGCGGTTGGTAGATCGCCTGGACGACCTGGATGGAGCCATCGCCACAGCAGCCCGCATGGCCGGCCTGGAGGATGGAAGTTATCGCGTTTCCAATTACCCCAAGGTTAAGGATCCGCTGATGCAATTGCTGGAAGAACTATCGGGCGGAGACATGGCCAAACGCAAAGCCTTCCTCAAAAAGGAACTCGGCAGCCTGTACCCCCACTACAAATACGTGAAAGAGATCACCGAAGAACCGGGCGTTCAGGCCCGATTGCCCTACATCGTAGAGTTCTAGGAGCCAATTTTCCCTACCCGAAAAAAAGAGCTTCTTGTTCCGGGAGAGGCTCTTTTTTTTGCCACTACCTGGCAGAAGAAGAGCCCGTAGAGATGATGACGCGCTTGCGCTGCGCTGCAGAGGTCATCACTGATCCCCTTCGGACCTCATGGCTCGAACCTGACCCAATAAAAAAGGCCCTTCTAATGAAGGACCTTCCGGAAGTGCCCGGGGGGGGACTCGAACCCCCACGCCTTGCGGCACACGCACCTGAAACGTGCGCGTCTACCAATTCCGCCACCCGGGCTGACAGGGTGTGTGGTTGGGTTTGGGTGTGCATCCAAGGACTCCCTCGCTTCCACGCAAACCTGCCTCGTACCGAAGGTGGGCATCGAACCCCCACGGTGTTGCCCCCACTGGATTTTGAATCCAGCGCTTCTACCAGTTCCGCCACTTCAGCGGG
>JAJDFU010000234.1 GCA_020528935.1 Saprospiraceae bacterium
TTTTGTTTTTTTTACAAGCAAGAGACGGCATCCGATGTCTAGGCCGGTCTCGGGGGCTCGGAGATTTGTATAAGAGGCAGGACGGGCAGCGCGCCGCCCGCCAGTGGCTGGGCCGCGGCAAGCACACCCTCATCTGCACGCCCTTCCCGGAATACACCACCACCCAATCGGAGGTGGACCGCAGCCAGGGCCTGCCCGGCATGGGCGAGGCCGGCGCCGCCCGCTTCCCCGACCTGCAGAAGGCCACGCTCTCCAACGGCCTGCAGATCGTGCTGGCCCGCCGCCAGAACTCCCCCACCCTGCTCATGCGCATGATCTTCGACGCCGGCTATGCGGCCGATCAGTTCGGCAAGCCCGGCACGGCCGCCCTGGCCATGAACATGATGGACGAAGGCACCAAACAGCTCGATGCCCTGGCCATCAACGAGCGCCTGCAGTTGCTGGGCGCCTCCATCGGCACGGGCTCCGACCTCGACGCCTCCTACGTCACCCTCAGCACCCTCAAGCCCACCTTCGAGCAAAGCCTGGACCTCTACGCCGATGTGCTCCTCGATCCGGCCTTCCCGCAAAAGGAATTCGACCGCCTGCGCGACGAGCAGCTCAACCGCATCCGCCGCGAAAAATCCACCCCCATACAGATGGCCATACGGGTGTTCCCCCAGTACCTCTACGGCGAAGGCCACGCCTACAGCATGCCCCTCACCGGCAGCGGCTACGAAGCCTCGGTCGAAAGCCTGGACCGCCAGGACGTCGTGGACTTCTACGACGCCTGGATCCGTCCCGACAACGCCACCCTCCTGGTGGTAGGCGATATCGGCATGGACGAGCTCAAGCCCATGCTGGAATCGAGCTTCAGCGACTGGAAAAAAGGCAAAACCCCCCGGAAGAAACTCCCGCGCGTGGCCAATAACAACAAAGGCAAACTCTACCTCATGGATCGCCCGGAATCCCAGCAGTCGGTCATCATCGGCGGCTACCTGGTGGATCCCTACGGCGAGGTGGACGAGCTGGCCCGCGAAACCATGGTCAAGGTGCTGGGCGGCCAGTTCACCTCCCGCCTCAATATGAACCTGCGCGAAGACAAGCACTGGTCCTACGGGGCCAGCAGCATCCTGCTGGAGGGCAAAGGCCAGCGCCCCCTCATCGCCTACGCGCCGGTACAGACCGACAAGACCAGCGAGTCCATCCGCGAGATCCGCAAGGAATTCCGGTGGTTTGTGGACGACAAACCGGTCACGCAGGAAGAATTCGACAAGACCACCGGCAATACCATCCTCCAGTTGCCCGGCCGCTGGGAGACCAACAATGCCGTGCTGGGCGACCTCACCACCCAGATCAAATACGAACTGGCCGACGACTACTTCCAGCAGTACGACCGCATGATGCGCAAGCTCGACCTGGACAAGGTGCAGGACGTGAGCCGCCGGCTCGTCAAACCCGACGAGCTCACCTTCTTCGTGGTGGGCGACAGGGAAAAGATCCTGCCCGGCCTGCAGGACCTCGGCTTCCAAGAGATCATCTTTCTGGATGCCGACGGAACGCCCCTGAGCGCAAAAGCTGATGTGAAACCCTGAGATTAGAGGATTTTAAATGTTAAAAGGCGCAGCCCCCCCGGAGTTGCGCCTTTTGTTTACTATTTTGCCGCCTGGAACACATTACCTTACATGGCTTCGAGGATAAAAAAGCCTGCATTTGTTTATCCCGAAATCCGTATTACATAGCCGCTCGAACGACATAGCTCTGCGCCTGCACCTGCTCAAAACGGTTTGCCAGGCCTAAGGATCATCCCATATACAATCCAATTTCGCGGGGTCCGCCTCTTTCAGGCAGCCCCGTTTTCTTTTCTCCCTCAGCGGGTGGCAGCCTGCAGTCCGGCGCTGAGGGCCGGCAACTTTACCATTCCTTAACTTCGCAGGGCTCCTTCGTTTGGCGCGCAAGCCGTACTTTTTACCGGCAAAAAAGAAAAGACCATGCGCTGCCTGCTTGTATGCCTGTTGTCCGCGATTGCGACTCTGCTGTGGGGCCAGGAGCCCTGCCGGGGCGATGCCCGATTGCTCATCGATGCGCCCCAGGGGCCGGCCCCCTGGACCAGCCTGGACCTCAACAACGACCCCTGCCAGTTCCAGTTTGCCGTCGTCACCGACCGCACGGGCGGCCACCGGCCCGGCGTCTTCGAGCGGGCTGTGCGCAAGCTCAACCTGTTGCAGCCCGAGTTCGTGCTCAGCGTGGGCGACCTCATCGAGGGCTATACCGAGGATACCGTGGAGCTCATCCGCCAATGGGAAGAATTTGACGGCTTTGTGCAGCAACTGCAGATGCCCTTCTTCTACGTGCCCGGCAACCACGACATCACCAATCCCGTCATGGAAGACCTCTGGCACCGTCGCCTGGGCCCCACCTACTACCACTTCGTGTACAAGGACGTACTCTTCCTCTGCCTCAATTCCGAGGAGAAGATCCGGGGTGCCGGCCGCGGGGCCATGGCCGATGCCCAGTACGAGTACATCCGCCGCACCCTGGCCGAGCATCCCGATGTGCAGTGGACCTTGCTCTTCATGCACCAGCCCCTCTGGGTGCAGGAGGCCGATCCCGGCCGCTGGTGGGATGTGGAAAAGCTGCTGCGCGGCCGCAAGCACACCGTCTTCGTGGGGCACCGCCACCACTACGTCAAGTACGAGCGCAACAACGGCAAGTACTTCATGCTGGCCACTACCGGCGGCGGCTCTTCCCTGCGCGGCCCGCAGATGGGCGAATTCGACCACGTGGTGTGGGTCACCATGACCGAGGACGGCCCCATCATCGCCAACCTCCAGCTGGAGGGCATCTGGGATGAGGACGTGGTCACCGAAGAAGCCGACGCCTACCTGCGCGAGCTGGCCGGCAGCCGCCCCGTGCGCCCCGAGCCGGCTTTTGCCGACCGCCGCACCGCCGGCCCGCAGCGCGTGCGCATCCGCCTCACCAACGACCGCGACCTGCCCATGCACGTGCGCCTCGACGACCGCTTCAGCTGGGACTACACCAGCAGCCTGCAGGCCGATACCGCCCTGGTGCCGCCCAACTCCGTGGAATTCGTCGAACTCGAACTGGTGCCCCGCCGGGACGACCTCCCCATCAACCACAGCGGCGTAGCCCTCCGGGCCGATGTGACCTACCGGGGCGAGGGCCTGCCCCGGGTCGCCTACCCCTTCACCTATACCCTGGGCCCCGTGCAGCCTTACGAGCTGAAAACCACCCGCCGCCGCATCAAGATTGACGGCAAGCTGCGCGAGTGGAAAGAACTGCCCCTCAACCTAACTACCGACGACCCGGCCGACTGCAGCGCCCGCTTCCAGCTGCTGCGCGACGAGGACTTCATCTACCTCGCCGCTGAGGTGCGCGACCAGGACGTGCAAAGCGATACCGGCATCGTCTCCTGGCAGCAGGACCACATCGCCTTCGTGCTCAATGCCGAGCCCCTGGCCAGCAGCGCCCTCAATACCGGCGCCGGCTGGTACCGCGAATCCCTGGTGTACAGCATCAGCCCCGCCACCGAGCGCATGCCCGCCTCCTCCTTCTACGAGGACCGCTATCCCGAGGACTACGTGGACTGGGCATGCGTGGCCGTACCCGGCGGCTACGTGCTGGAGGCCGCCCTGCCCGTCAGCTACATCACCGAACGACAGGGCCCGGCCTGGACCAGCTTCCGCTTCAACCTCAGCCTGCAGGACAAGGACGCCGGAGAGGACGAACGCCCGCGTTACTTCTGGCAGAACAGCTGGCGGGGAGAAAACAACCTGGTGGGATCGGGTACCTTCTTCCGGAACGGCCTGCCAAAGTAGGATCGTCTTCCGCCCCGGGTCTGCAAAAGCCTTCTACCCGCCCGACTAAGGACTTAAGACTCCCGACTAAGGACTTAAGACTCCGGACTAAAGACTTAAGACTCCCGACTACCGACTAAAGACTCCCAACTACCGTTGCTCCATAAATCCACCGCCCAGCTTGAGGCTTACGAAAAAGCCGCCGGGGGAGAATTCGGGGCTGCCGGATAGGTCGGCACCGCTCTGGCGAAACGAATTCCCCGTGGCGAAGGCGTAGCCGGTACTCAGCCCCAGCATGGGGCCGTATCGTTTCTCGCCCTTGCCCGCCAGAGGGAAGTAGTGTACATTGACCGCCAGCCGGAGGTAAGGCGATACAGTCCCCAGGTCTACCTCCCGGGTGGGATGGTCATCCGGATTGGCGATGATCTCGTTAAAACTGCTTTCCGAATTGCGTGGGCGAATGTCGAGCCCCGTACCGGCCACACCGGCTCCAAGGCTGGGAAAAAAGACAAACCCCTTGCCCTGCAGCGGAATGTAACCCAGGGTAAACAGGCCGTAGCCGCCGGCCAGCTCCAGCTCGTGGGTGGGGCTGTTGGCCTCGCCGAATCCGTAAAAAGCCCCTTCGCCGCCGATCACCCAATTGTTGATGTATCCCTGGCCGCTGCCGCCCAGGGTGAAGGCCGGTCCGCTCAGCGAGCCGTAGCCGGCGGGCGTCAGGGCGTCGTTGAGGCCGTCCAGGTCCATCGTCTGTATGCCGATGTCGAAGGTGCCCGAACCGCCGAACACCCGATCCTGGGCCGACACCAGGCCGGTGGTGAGGGCAAACGCCAGCAACAGGCCTGCCCGGCTCCGAAACGCTCGCTTGAGCAAGTGCCCCTTCCAGAGCCAAAGTCCGCTGGCAATCAGCAGGGGCAATACGATCGCCTTCGTTAGCAAGGCAAATTCCGGGATGGCCGCCCAGGGCGAATAAATGTAGGTGGCGATCACCGCACCGGTCAGGATGTGAAACCAGCGGATGAGATTTCGTCTGGTGGACGCTTTCATGATGTTTCGTTTTTGATGTATCGCAAAGGTGGCCCTTGCGCCACCCCCGGGCATTCACCTAGGTGAAGAAGGGGGGTTGGGGGTGGGTTTGGGTGTGGGTGTGGGTGTGAGGTTTGGGTGTGGGTTTGAGTGTGGGGGATGGGTATATGCGCCGTGACCAGCGGGGTACTGAGCGCTGCCGGTCGTCAGCTCCTGACCCGTTCCCCGGCCAGCGCCCCTGCGCGGACTCCCCACGTCACCCCCCCCTACTTCCCGCCTGCCAGCCAGCCCGGCCGCACGCCCGACCCTTAGGCTTGCGCGCACAGCGTACACCT
>JAJDFU010000547.1 GCA_020528935.1 Saprospiraceae bacterium
TCCGCTTTTGCAATCGCCGTGGTAGGGGGGTAGGGCCCCTATCCTGACGGCAATGGCGACAAGGCGGTAAAAGTGGTGGATCGGCAGATCATTCCCGAGTCGGTGCGTTCCCGTCACATCCTCCGATCGGTGACCACTCAGCAGGAGTACACCCAGGCCTTCAACCTGCTCGACAGCCTCAAGACCCAGCTGGAAGCTGGCGCCGTTTCCTTTGATTCGCTGGCCCTGCAGTACGGCATGGACGGCACGCGCACCAAAGGCGGCGACCTGGGCTTTGCCGCCAAGGGGCAGATGGTAAAACCCTACAACGACCACATCTTTTATCAGGCCGACATCGGCGAGCTGGAGATCATCGCCACCGAATTCGGACTGCACCTGGTGGAAGTCACCGACAAGAAGTTCATCAACAACGAGGAAGGTGTTAAACTGGCCTTCCTGGAACAAACCATCCGCCCCTCCGAGGAGACGCAGAAGGAAGTGTACGAGCGGGCTTACGCCGTGCTGAGCGAAAATCAGCTGTTGGAGGACCTGGAGGCTACCGTCAATGCCGATCCCAGCCTCACCCTGGAGACGGCCACATCCCTCAAGGAAAACGACTTCAACGTGGGCCAGCTCGGCGTGGGGCAGTCTTCCCGCAGCATGGTCCAGTGGGCCTTTGGCAAGGGCAAGGTCGGGAAGGTGTCGCCCGAGATCTACAGCTTCCGCGATCCGGTAGAAAACTACACCAACCGCTACGTGCTGGCCGGATTGGAAGCCATCCAGGAGCCCGGCCTGCCCGACCTGGAGTTCATCCGCCCCGAGATCGAACCCTTGGTGATCAACGAGAAAAAAGGAGAGCGCATCAGCCAGGAGCTGGAGGGCATAGGATCTCTGCAGGCTGCAGCCGGGAAATACAGTGCCGAAGTGGATACCCTCACCGGCCTGGTCTTTGCCAACAACTTCATTCCCGATCTGGGTAACGAGCCCAAGGTACTGGGTACGGCGTTCCGCCTGGAGCCCGGCCAGCTTTCCAAGCCCATCGTCGGCAACAGCGGCGTGTACGTGCTTCAGCTGGTGGGCCAGCCGATGGCCGCAGCCAACACGGCCGATATGGCTCAGGTGCGCCAGCGCATGTCGGCCGGTTCGCGCAGCCAAGTGCGCAATGCCATGATCCAGGCCCTGAAAGACCAGGCAGACATCAAGGACAATCGCTCGGAATTCTATTGATCGAGGGGGCTGGGAACGATCTTGGCCGTTAACGTAATTTTGATCATCTTAGCCGCCGGAAAAAGGAACCGCTCCAACAAAACGCTTAAACCATGGCTGATGAAATAAGGAATGTCGGCAGCAAAGGATACTGTCTGCTCATCGGTTTTGTAGCCCTCTTGTTGTTCGTTATACTCGTTATTGCCGTGTACCAGTACAATTTCAAGTTCCTGGACTAGAGTACAAGCTCAAAAGTATTGAAGAGGGAGGCGTGTGCAATCAACCACTCCCACTCAAAGGCACACTGCAAAACCCTCTGTTGAACTTAGAGGACAGATTCGGGCTGTACAACTACTATGGAGGTTTCTTTCGCTCATGTGCGGAAGAAACCTCCGCTCTTTTCGACCGGTTCGTTTCCGCAGTGTCCGTCCTGGAATACCGCTTCAAGTATGAATCCCGCTTTCAAAATAGGTTCAGTTTCTGCATCCAACCTATTTTAAAGCGGGACAGGTCATTTCATACTTGAAACGGTATTACTGTTATTATC
>JAJDFU010000153.1 GCA_020528935.1 Saprospiraceae bacterium
GGATTACCTGCGCACCGCCAGCTGGATGGGCACCCGTTTTCTGAGCCGCTATGGCCCGGAGGGCTTCTTCCTGCTGGTGGAAGGCTCCCAGATCGACTGGGGCGGCCACTCCAACAACCTGGAACACCTCATCGGGGAAACCCTGGATTTTGACCGGGCCGTGGGTGAGGTCTTGAAATTTGCCAAAGCCGACGGCCGCACCCTGGTCATCGTCACGGCCGATCACGAAGCCGGCGGCCTGGGCATCAACCGGGGGTCTTCCATGGGCGATGTCAAAGGGGCATTCACCACCAACGGACACACGGCCACTATGGTCCCCGTGCTTGCCTACGGCCCGGGGGCGCATCTCTTTTCGGGCGTGTACGATAACAGCGACATTTACCACAAGATCCTGCAGGCGCTGGGCATAGGCCGGGAGAGCGCCATGACCCGCGAGGCTTCGGTAATCAGCACCCCTTAATACCTGTTCTGTGTAAAATCCGGAAGCGCCCGTTCACCTTTAGTGGTCGCCAATTGTTACTTTTGTACATACCACCACTCAAATCAAAAGAATTCATTTATGGATGCAGTAATGCAAGAGAATCTGCAACTGATCCGGCAGAGTGCCCGTGATTTTGCAGAGACCTATATCCGCCCTCACGTAATGGAATGGGATGAAAGCCAGCATTTTCCCGTCGATTTGTTCCACCAGATGGGCGAATACGGCTTTATGGGCGTGCTGGTGCCCGAGCTCTACGGCGGTGCCGGGCTGGGCTACCAGGAATACATCACCATCATCGAAGAGATCTCCAAGGTGTGCGGCTCTATCGGCCTTTCGGTAGCGGCACACAACTCACTGTGCACCAATCACATCCTGCAATTTGGTTCGGAGGAGCAAAAGCACCAGTACCTGCCCAAGCTCGCCAGCGGCGAGTGGATCGGCGCCTGGGGCCTCACCGAGCCCAATACCGGCTCCGATGCCGGCCGCATGAAATGCGTAGCCGAAAAGGACGGCGACCACTACGTGATCAACGGTGCCAAGAACTTCATTACGCACGGCAAGTCCGGCCAGGTGGCCGTCGTGATCGTGCGCACCGGCGAGCTGCTGGACAGCCACGGCATGACGGCTTTCGTCATCGAAAAAGGGACTCCGGGCTTCCAGGCCGGCAGGAAAGAGAACAAACTGGGCATGCGCGCCTCGGAAACCACCGAGTTGATCTTCGACAATTGCCGCGTGCACAAGAGCCAGATCCTGGGCGAGGAGGGCGAGGGCTTCATCCAGTCCATGAAGATCCTCGACGGCGGCCGCATTTCCATCGCCGCCCTTTCGCTGGGCATCGCCAAGGGTGCCCTGGACGCTTCCCTGCAGTACGCCCAGGAGCGCCAGCAGTTCGGCAAGCCCATCATCGCCTTCCAGGGCGTGAGCTTCAAGCTGGCCGAGATGGCTACCAAGGTGGAAGCAGCCGAACTGCTCACCCGCAAGGCCGGCGAGCTGAAAGACCGGGGCGAGCGCACCACCAAAATTTCCTCCATGGCCAAGTACCACGCCTCGGAAACCGCCGTGGAAGTGAGCACCGATGCCATCCAGGTTCACGGCGGCTACGGCTACATCAAGGACTTCCCGGTGGAAAAATACTACCGCGACGCCACGCTGTGCCCACTAGGCGAGGGTACCCCCGAGATCCAGAAGCTGGTGATCTCCAGGGATCTCACCAAAGGCCATTGAGGTGAACAGGCCACCTCCACAAGCC
>JAJDFU010000604.1 GCA_020528935.1 Saprospiraceae bacterium
CCCGGAAAGTCGGTGGCGGCCGTTAACACCTACGTGGCGTATCGGATTTCCCATGCATCGGGCTTTCCCGGCCATGTCTGCCGGGCCTGCCCGTTATACTCGCCTAACTCGATCACCCAGGCCAGCCAGTTGTCGTCAAAGGGCGAACGCAGGTATAATTGCCCGATTTCCCTTTCCTCCGGGCCGTACAGCACCCATTCGCGGAAGGAGTCGTTCCAACGGGTATCGGCCGCAGTGAGTTGGGCCGACGAAAAGACCGGTGCAAAAACCAGCAGAAAGACTGCAGTAAGGGCCCGCAGCCCCACCTCAAAACGGAAGATCATCATCCATACCGGGGGGTTCGCTTTCGGTGCCGGGCAGGGGCGCCTGGTCGGCATCGGGAAATGGTGGCTGCTCGGCCTGAGGCGACGGTGCGGCTGCTTCGGGCTTGGCAATGCGCCAGGCGTTGAGGTTGGTGAAGTACTTGCCGTTCCATTCCCGCCCGCGCAAATCAAAGAATACCTTGATCGGTTCCCCTTCCTGGTATTCGTCGATCAGCGAACACCGGTCCTGCACCAGCTGAAACTTGATGTACTGGGTATAGCTTCCGTCCATGGTCTCGATCACGAACTCCCGGGCCTGGAAGGTGTCGGTCTTTTGCTCCGTATCAAATTTCTTATGCAGTTTACCCTCGATCTCAAACGACATGAGTTTGCTCTTTTTTGCTCGATCTTAAAGATAGGAAGATCGATCGCAGATCAGAGCATTTGACGAGCTCCTTTTCCGTGGGATACCGAATAATACCGGTTTTAGGATAAAAAGACCTAGGCCGGAAAATGCTGTGCTTCCTGCCCTCGGGCTGGCGAATTGCAAAGTATTGGCCACCACACAATTATAAGCAGGATGGCGCATTTGCCGCCCCTGTTGCCCACCTTCCAGTTTGGGCATGGAAAAAATTTGCAATGGTCAGGGTATGCCCTAACATAAGTATTTGAAAATAAATGTGTTACCAACCACCTATCGTCATTATTCACGGTTTCAGGGATAATATGCCAACCGAAAAAGGTCATTGTATCCTTGAACCCTGGTATAAAATTTGAAACGCGCATGACTGGATGGAAAGAAAATGCCGGAAAGGCAAGTACGGCGGGTTTCTTTCAATTCAACACGCAGGTAACCGGGCATGATTTCTGGCCTCCTGTTTTTTCTGCCCTGCGAGGCGGGGCCTGCGGAGGTCCGGACTAACCGGCAGGGGTGTGTGCCGGGCTGGTCAGCCTGTAGATGTCCGTAGGAGTAAGACACAGTATGACCCGGCGGCCCCGCATGGCGATCGGCGCTTTGATGAGATCGGGATTGTACTGGAAGATCTTTACCCAGCACTCTTCGTCAAAATCGCGGCCGCGGATGTGCTGCTGGTAGTACGGATGGGCCTTGTTGAGGAGCGCCTTGGGCTCCAGGCCGATGGCGTGCAGGATCTGCTGCCAGCTGGTACCATTGGAAGGAGTCTGCCCGAAGGCGTAGGTCTTGAGATGCGGCACCAGGGAGCGGGCGTGCGCTACTGTCATGCGATGCGAGTCCGACTCGGGATTGTAGTAAATGAGGATCTCACGGTCGTGCGTTTTCATGGCATAAATTTTGCAAGAACATACTTAATTGGTATAATTTAAGGTATTTGTACTAATCAGTAAAGTATTATTTGGAAAAAGGAGTCAGGAATCAGGCCTGCACATAAACGACGTACTTCTGCTCGAAGTAGGGGTCGTTCACCCATTCGGAGAGGGGGAAGACCTCGGCGTACTCGCCCTTAGGCAGGGCTTTTCGTTCGTCCTCGATCTTTCCGCCCTTGAGTGCCAGCAGGCCGTTGGGCAGGGCGTGTTTGTGTTTCAGATGGATGAGGCGCCGGCTCCAGTTCACCAATTTGTCCAGGCTGGCCACGGCTCTGGAGATCACGAAATCGTATTGGCCCCGGTGTTCTTCGGCCCGAACGTGGATGGGATTGGTATTTTGGAGCTGCAGAGCGGTGGCGACCTCCTCTACCACGCGTATTTTTTTGCGCGTACCGTCGATGAGGGTGAATTGCACCTCCGGAAAAAGAATAGCCAGGGGGATACCGGGAAACCCGCCGCCCGTTCCCAGGTCGAGGATTTGCGCCCGGGCTTTGAACGCGATTACCTTGGCGAGCAGCAGGCTGTGCAGCACGTGATGCGGGTACAGCTGTTCGATGTCCCTGCGCGAAATCACATTGATCTTCTGATTCCATGTGCGGTACAACGGCCCGAGTTGTTCCAGTTGTCGGATCTGGACTTCGGTCAGCGCCGGGAAAAGGGCTAGGATCTGCTCCATGTCAGTCGGCTGAAGATAGCGCGGTGGTAAATGCTTGCCAGATGGAGGTATCGGGCGGCGGAGCGGCAATGAGCTCGGATTCGCCACTTACCGGATGTTGGAAACGCAGTTTCCAGGCGTGCAGCTGTATGGAACGGTCCTTGTTGCCGCGGCGAAAACCGTATTTCACATCGCCGCGTATCGGGCAGCCCACAGATGCCAGTTGCGCGCGGATCTGATGAAAGCGGCCGCTGAAAAGGCTTATCTCCAGCAGGTCGTAGCGCTCGCCTTCGGCCCGGCGCCGGTAGTGGAGTACTGCTTTTTTGGCTCCTTCCGCGCCGGCCTCGGTCAGCCGGGCCTTGCGGGCGCGGGTGTCGTGGCGAAGGTAGTGTACCAGTTCGCCGGCCGGTGCCGGCAGAGGCTTCTGTACGATGGCCAGGTAGGTCTTTTGCACGGTCTGTTGCCGAAACTGTTCGTTGAGATGCACCAGTGCGGTTTCGGTCTTGGCAAAGAGTACAACTCCGCTGGCCGGCCGGTCGATGCGATGAAGGAGATGGACCGGTCCTTTGGTGTAGATCGAGGCCAACTCCAACAGGCTTTTTTCTCCGGTAGGGTCGGGCTGTACGGCCAGACCAGGGGGCTTGTTGAAGGCGATGAGCTGATTGTTTTTGTACAGAACCAGGCTGCCGATATTCATGGGCTAATCCACTTCTTCATAATCCACGTATTCGCCCTCTTCCGGCTGGGCGGGCTTTTCCATGCGGGACTGTTCCCCTCCGCCCAGTGCCCGGGGGGCCAGATACAAGCGGTAGAAGAGCCAGATCGCCAGGCCGAGGATGAGCCATTTGAGTAAAACCATAGGTCGATTTCGATTTCGTTCAAAGGTACGGATAATTGCACAGGCCGTTGAATGGCAGCCGATTGAGTGGAATGAGCCGCACGGGATATTTTCTTAGCTTTGCATTTCGTTACATACCGGCAACGAGGTGGCTTGGAATGCCCAAGCTACTTCGAGTCGGGTGTATACGCAGGGGAAAAGGTTTGGTTGCGGTCAAACCTTTTCGGAAGCAGTATAGATCATCGGGACAAACTTCTCAATCACCTGAAATGTATAAACGCGTCAGTTTGATAGCTGGCTGGATCGTTTTTGCGATTGCGGCCATCGTGTATTTTTTTTCCGCTGAGCGCACCGGTAGCTTGTGGGACTGCGGCGAGTTTATTCTGGGAGCGTATAAACTGCAGGTGGTTCACCCGCCGGGCGCGCCGCTCTTTCTCATGGTCGGGCGGGTTTTTACCTGGATCGCGAGCCTGTTTTCGGACAATCCGTCCGACATTGCTTTTGCCGTCAATCTCATGTCGGGCCTCTGCACGGCCTTTGCCGCCGCTTTTGTTACCTGGATCACCTGCACCCTGGGCAAGCTGGCCCTGGTGGGCGCGCAGGGCAATCCCGACCGGGCGGAGAGTATTGCCATTGGCGGAGCCGGGCTGGTAGCCGGCCTGACCACGGCCTTCGCTACCTCCATCTGGTTTTCGGCCGTAGAGGGCGAGGTATACGCGATGTCCACCTTCTTCACTACCCTCACGCTTTGGGCCATCATCAAGTGGTACGACCTGCCCAATGAGCCCAGATACGATCGCTGGATCATTTTCGCAGCCTTTTCCACCGGATTGTCTATTGGGGTTCACTTGCTGAGTTTGCTGACCTTCCCGGCACTGGCCATGTTCTACTATTTCAAGAAATTTAAGAAACACACTTTTTGGGGGGCAGTAGCGGCCGGCGGAGTCGGGGTTATTCTCATTGCCGCGGTGCAGTTCTTTGTGATCGTGGGAATACCCAAGTTGTGGTCGGTGATGGAGTTGCTCACCGTCAACGGGCTGGGTTTGCCTTTCCACAGCGGGGTCATTCCCACGCTACTCATCGTAGCCGTATTGATCTTTCTGGGTCTGCGCTATGCCCACAAAACGGAAAATGCCATTCTGCAACAACTGATCGTCGGGCTTACCGTCGTGGTCATCGGCTTCTCTTCCATCGGAGCGGTGGTGTTGCGGGCCAATGCCGATCCGCCCATCAACATGAACGACCCCAGCGATGCCATGCGCCTGCTGCCCTACCTCAACCGGGAGCAGTACGGCGAGCGGGCCCTGCTGCACGGGCCCACCTTCGATGCCCGCCCGGCGGATACCGAGGTCGAAGACCGCTACGGCCAGGTGGGCGATCGCTACGAATACGTCAATCAGAAGGTGAGCTACGTTTTTTCCGAGAAGGACAAGATGTTCTTCCCGCGCATGGGCGATTATACCCAAAACCGCTCGGCCCTGTACAAGATGTGGATGGGTCTGGATCCCTCCAAACCACTGCCTCCCGGCCGGCCCAACCAGCTCGACAATCTGAGCTTCCTGCTGCGGTATCAGCTCGGCTGGATGTATTGGCGCTATTTCATGTGGAATTTCTCGGGCCGTCAGAACGGGGAGCAGGGCTTTTTTCCCTGGGACAAGTCCAGCGGGCACTGGATATCGGGCATTGACTTTATCGACAATGCCCGGCTCAAATACAGGCAATCGGACATCACCCGGGTCATGAAGGAGGACAAGGCGCGCAACACCTATTACATGCTGCCTTTTCTTTTCGGGCTGGTGGGGCTCTTTTTTCACGCCCGGCGCCGGCCGGAAGAGTTTCTCGGGATATTTGCCCTGTTCATTATCACGGGTATCGGCATCATCAACTCAACAAATCCTCCGCCCAATAAGCCCCGCGCACGCGACACCGTTCTCGCCGGATCCCTACCCACCTTGTCAAATGTGGTGTGTATGGCAGCACTGACCCATTTTACTTTTTTTCACAGCCAG
>JAJDFU010000430.1:0-1972 GCA_020528935.1 Saprospiraceae bacterium
TGTTTGGGCTCACCCGGCCACGTCGCCGCGCGCCAGGTGCGTAATGTTGGCTGGGTTCCCGCTGACGGCGCGTGGACGAGCGGCAGGCTTGGCGTAGTCGGAGGCCAGGTGGTCTTGACGTGCCCCCCCATGGACCTCCGCTGCTACGAGGGGCCCGGCCTTCGCTTCGACGCCTGGTTGTTCAATGATTGCGGGGCGGGCCCCCCGGATGACACCCTCAAGGTAGTTCTGAGCAATGGAGTGGACACCGCCCTGCTTCTTGCCCTTTCCGAATCCAATTCAGCCTGGCAGGCTTTTGAAGATATTCATTTGGCAGGTGTGCTTTCCTTTACAGACAACATGCAGGTCTTGTTTGAGACCAGTGACCTGGCCTCTTCCGGACACCTGGTGGAAGCAGGGGTGGATGCGTTCAGGGTAGAGGATTCGCAAATCACCGCTTCGGAGGATATACCGGCCTCCGCTGTACAGCTGGATGCGGCTCCGGTACCGTTTCGCGAAACAGTGACCGTCTCCTTCAAACTGCCTGTAAGCGCGGGCGATGACCTGCGCCTCCGGCTGACCAACAGCCTGGGGCAGGTCGTGTTGGATAGGGCGCTGGAGCAGCCGGAAGGACAATTGACCCTCAGCCCCAATATACCGACCGGCTGGTATGCGCTCGGTCTGTATCACCGGGGCGCGCTCCTGAAGAAGCGCGCCATTTTGAAAAGCCGGTAAGCGTCACTGTTCCGGATCGGCACTCCAGTTGAGGTCGCCGGTCTTGATCCCGATGAAATCCAGGGCGGGTTTGTTCTCGCTCAGATTGGGCAGCAATACCGATCCGGGTATGGGATCGTTCAGCGGCATATCACTGAGCTGAACATCAGCCGGGATGAATTCCCAGGACGGCTTGTCCGGGAATTCGACATCGATGCCGAGGATAAGCCGGCGCAAGCGAAAGAAATCGGATACGCTCAGGCTTCCGGAGGCATTCACATCGCCCGCCAAGACCTTGTAGGGGCTGTCCAGGTCCTCAATAGCCAGCACATGGCGCTGTGCCAGAATGATATCCAGGGTGGATACCCCGTTGATGTCATTGGTGTCTTTGTACAGGGTGATCTCGTAGTCTTCTTCGAACGTCAGGCCCGAGAATTCAAAATACCCGTCGGATAGCGTCGTTACCGTGGTATCTGAAAATCCGCTCAGGTGCACCTCTACCAGGCCGATTCCCCGGCCCGTGGGATCGCGTACAAAGCCCGACAGAAAGGCGTTGAATTGATTTGGATTTTCCGAGCCCGCCAACTGAAGGACACCGCTGCCGGCTGGATCCAGCCAGTCTTTAAGCCGGGTATCCGGTGTGCCGCCGCCGTCCCAACTGATGGCCAGCCGGCCGAAGTACCCCACGCTGCTGGCGCAGGAAGGGAAGCCGCCGTTGAATTGGCCGATGATGAGCCGGCCGGTATCCAGCAATGGACCACCGGAGGAGCCCGGCTCGAAGGACCCCAGGTCGTATATGGTCCGGAAGTGGTGGCCGGGCGGCGTCACCACATCGTTGTTCCAATCGATGGAGTCCTGGTGGATGGTCACGGAATTGGTGTCCAGGGAGAGCTTTTTGATGTCGCCCCGCGGATGGTGAATGGTCCACACCCGGTTCGGTGCGCCGGGAGAACGGTTCCAGCCGTTGAAGAAGAAATCGTACTGGAAGGGAATGGGCTGCAGCATCTCCAACAGCAGAAAATCGCTGTCGCGCCATCCTGCCCGCAAGGTGCAACCGGTAAAGCTCACTATATCCGGCGCCTGGGGAGGATGGTCGCAGTCCGGCCCTTCGAATTCGAAGTCGAACCGCCAGAGGTCCCACAGGGGGGTGAAGCCGTCCGCGCAGTGAAAGGCCGTAAGGGTGTAGGGGGTGCCGTCCTCGCTGGTATTGTTGATCAGAGAGCCGCTGAAGTAGCCGATCCCTTATTCCACCACTACGATAATGCGGCACACTCCACGG
>JAJDFU010000430.1:1982-5141 GCA_020528935.1 Saprospiraceae bacterium
ATATTGACGTGGCAATCGTTGGCTGCACCAAAGCCGAACATCCGCGCGGCCGGATTGGGCTGAAACAGGGATGCGCGATACGCCTGATCGATGCGAAACAGATGGATCCGGCCCTGCCCGCGAACAGCCGCCGGCTCGTAGTATTCGAGCACGGCCTCCTGGCCTGCGAGGAAGCCGGTCCACTGGCGGCCCGGCCTGCGAAAGCTTTCCGTTCGGTATTCCCCCAGGATTTGCTGTCCGTTCGGGCTGTACATGTACAGGGAACTGCCCTCCGGCAGGTCCAGGATATCGTAAAACAAAGCGAGTCCCAGGGCTTTTTCCGCACGCAGGTAGAGCCGCCAAAGGCGGTCGCCATTGGGCAGTTCTTCCCATTGCCCGTCTTTTTCCAGGCCCAGGTCCACCAGGGTGGGGGCAGCAAAACGCGGAAAGCCGGGCGAACGCTCATCTTCGCGACTCAGGCGCTCAAACGCGAGGGTGGGAAGTTGCACGGGATCGGGTAATGGCGCCACGCGCCGGGGATGGGTCAGGCTGTAGGGCTGGCCGTCAAAAGCCCGTTGTGCCCAGACCGGAACAGCCAAGCCTGCGCCGAAGAGAAGCAGGAGGAAGCTTCGGATGTACATTTATTCATGGGGTTTGTTAGCCGTTCCACCAAAAATATGGAATTTCAGGGGATATGCGGCCTTCAAAGCCCGCATCTCTTTGCAGAGGGTCCGGCGGTTTTTTGGTCCGGAATGGCTTTGCTGGCTGAGCGACCGGTTTAAAGCCCCAGTACATCCAGGCCTTGCTCAAATACGATATCCACCGGAATGTCGGCTTCGGTCAGTCGATCCAGGTCGGCCTGAAGCGGAGTGCCGATCACGCCTTTATCGGATACCAGCTCAGCGACCCCTTCGTAGTCGCCGTCGCCCTGCAAGGTGAGGATCCGGCGGGAAAGATCGGTCATGGCTCGTTCGAGCTGGCCGAAGTCCACCCGATAGGTGCCCGTTTCCGGATCGCGGGTAAACGCGCCGGCCTCCCGGAAATAGTTGAAGCGGATCATGTTGGCCTTACCGTGTGCACTGGAGGCCCCGAAGCGCACGGAGCGGAAGATGCTGGCCATGAAGGTGACGTAGTAGTCCTCCAGGCGCCCGTCCAGTTCGCCCTGCTCGTGCAGTTGCTTCACCATATACAGCCCCAGGATGTCGGCCTTGCCCTCCTCCAGGGCCGAGGCGTGTTCCTTGAGCGCTTCGCGCACCGTGCCCCGTCCGTTGACGGTGTTCTTGATGCCCAGGCCGTGGGCCACTTCGTGAAACATGGTATTGGCAAAGAAAGCGTCGAAGGTGATGAACTGGCGCTGGCTGGAGTCGATGAGCACCTGAGCTATGGGCAACAGGATCTTGTCGAATTTGGCCCGCATGGCGTTTTTCAGTTGCAGGCGGCGCGTGCCTTTGCGGAGCTGCACCTCTTCGTCGTTGGGCAGGTTGATGGCGATCGTCTTGCTGCCGGCATTGCAGTCGCCGGCGTAGTAGATCACGTCGTAGGCGTTGAGGTCGGCATCGGAGCCGGGCTGTTCGGCCTTGTATGGCTCCGGTACCGGAAGGCCCTGCTGCAAGCCCGGAAGGAACTGTGCGTATTTGCTGAGTCGTTCGCTCCAGGCCATGTCTTTGACCAGCACATAGCACTCGTGGGCGGCCTTATAGCCGAAGAGCTGGTCTTCATAGGTTTCGATCGGCCCGATGACCACTTCCAGTTGGTTGTCCTTCATGTCCATCCAGGCCAGGTCGCTGGGCTGGTATTCGTCGGTGAGCAGAGCGTCGGCCCGCAGGCTGAGGTAGCGGGCCAAAGCTTCATTCTCAGCCAGGCCGGCTGCCTGGCGAAGCAGATCGGCGGCCCGCTTCACTTCCGCTTCAAATTGTACGCGGTAGGGAACCGTTATGAGCTCGCCGTCCGCATTGCGCCGCAGGAAAGTGTACAGGCTGGCCTTGTCGGGCAGGGGGGCAGCTTCGAACTCTTCGGCGGTCATATCCGGCGGATAAAAATTCGCCCCCTTGGGCTTTGGCCCTGCGCCCTCTACAAAGGGAGCATTGCCTTCCAGGCGATCCCAGGGGCCGTAATTGATGCGGATAAACTGCTCGAGCGCGGGATCGTCCACGGCCCGCAGGAGGGAGTCTTTTTTGCCGTAGGCCTGGTACCAGAACAGCTCGTCCATGATATCGGCCGCCTCGATGAGCAGCGGAATAATTTGCTTTTGCTTATCGCTGAGCCGGCTCAGGTCGGTAGTGAGCTCCACCGGTGTATATTTGGCCAGCTTGGCATCCATAGCGGAGGATTTTGGAGCAGCCGATTCGTTCCCGGAGCCGGCTTCGGGATTGGTACAGGCCGCAAGTGCCAGCCCGAGCAAAGCGACGAGCAGGATGAAAAAGCGCATAAGAGCTGAGGTTTTGGTGTGCGAATCGGGCCGGCAAGCAGGATGCCGCGCCCTTCGGGTGAAAGTACGAAAACCCTAAAAGGTGACCTCCGTCTCCACCTGTTCATCGCCGCGTTTAACCACCACTTTGGCTTTCTCACCGCTTTTGAACTTGCTGAGTGCCTCCATGTAGGAGTAGATGTCGGTCACCTCGTACTCGCCGATCTGGATCACGACATCACCGTCCTCGATCCCCGCTTTTTGTCCCGGCCGCCCCTCGATCACGCTGTCGATGTGCATGCCTTTGCCCTGGAAGGTGTAGTCGGGCATCACGCCCAGCGTCACCTTGAATGCGGCTGCTTTGCGGTCCGGGCGTTCGTTCTTGGTCTTGGCGAAGGCCAGTTCGCCCTCATCGTCCAGGGCTTCGATCAGGGCAATGATGAAATCGGTGACCTCCAGTATGCCCTGGTAGTTGATGAGGTGGGCGTCGTCCTGGGGCTTGTGATAATCGCTGTGCAGGCCGGTAAAAAAGTGCAGGGCGGGGATATCCCGCAGGTAGAAGGAAGTGTGGTCCGATGCCCCGATGCCCGATTCGGTAGTGGTCGTTTGGATGCCGGCCACCCGGATCATTTCCAGGGCGGGCTTCCAGGCCGGGGAGGTGCCAACGCCGTTGATGACCAGCTCCTTGTCTTTGTTGAGGCGGCCCACCATATCCATGTTGGAACTGTAGTTGACGGTTTCCAGGTCGAGGGGGGGAGATTTGGTGTAGAAAT
>JAJDFU010000164.1 GCA_020528935.1 Saprospiraceae bacterium
TTTAAAGCGGGACAGGTCATTTCATACTTGAAACGGTATTCACGGTTTTCAGGATCAAAGGCCGGTCGAAAAAGGCCCTTTTATCCCAGAACAGAAATAGCACCATACCGTATAACCCGGGTTTGAGTCGCCCGGAGCCGGTGCTACAAGCCGAACGCCTCCTTCACGCGATCCACGTAGTCGAGCTTTTCCCAGGTGAAGGTTTCCACTTCCTTCTGCACCATCTCGCCGGAGCCGTTGCGCAGGGTGACCACCTTGCGTTCGGGGTGGCGGCCCATATGGCCGTAGGCGGCCGTATCCGAATAGATGGGGTTGCGCAGCTTGAGGCGTCGCTCGATGGCATAGGGGCGCATATCGAAGATCTCGCGCACTCTTTCGCCAATGGCGGCGTCGGAGAGGTCCACTTTGGCCGTGCCGTAGGTGTTGATGTAGATGTTGGTGGGCTCAGCCACGCCAATGGCGTAGGAGACCTGCACCAGCACTTCCTCGCACAGGCCGGCGGCCACCAGGTTCTTGGCGATGTGGCGGGTAGCATAGGCCGCGGAGCGGTCCACCTTGGAGGGGTCCTTGCCGGAAAAAGCACCGCCGCCGTGGGCCCCGCGGCCGCCGTAGGTGTCCACGATGATCTTGCGACCAGTAAGGCCGGCATCGCCGTGCGGCCCGCCGATGACGAATTTACCGGTGGGATTGATATGGTACCGGATGTCGTCGTGAAAGAGGGTTTGCATCTCGGATTTCATCTTGGCCTTGATCCGGGGAATAACCAACTCGATGATATCCTTGCGAATGCGGGCCAGCATGGCTTCGTCCTCGTCGAAGTGATCGTGCTGGGTGGATACCACGATGGAGTCGATGCGCAGCGGGCGATGGTCGTCGCTGTATTCGATGGTGACCTGGGCTTTGGCGTCGGGCCGCAGGTAGGGCATGATGTTCTCCTCCTTGCGGATGTGGGCCAGCTCCAGGAGGATCTGGTGGCTCATGGCCAGTGGCAGGGGCATGAAGCTGTCGGTCTCGCTGCTGGCGTAGCCGAACATCATGCCCTGGTCGCCGGCACCCTGCTGTTCGGGATCGTCGCGGTCCACGCCCTGGTTGATGTCGGGCGACTGCTCGTGAATGGCCGAGAGGATGCCACAGGAGTTGGCCTCGAACATATATTCGCTCTTGGTGTAGCCGATGCGGCGAATCACCTCGCGAGCGATCTCCTGCACATCCAGGTACACGGAGGATTTCACCTCGCCGGCCAGCACGACCTGCCCGGTAGTGACCAGCGTTTCGCAGGCCACCTTGGAGTTGGGGTCGAAAGCCAGAAAATGATCGACCAGGGCGTCAGAGATCTGATCGGCAATTTTATCGGGATGTCCTTCGCTGACGGACTCGGAAGTAAACAGATACGGCATATCGGTATTGCTTTTAGGGAATAACGCGCTTCCGCTGCTTCGGGAAGCGGTCTGCCAAGGGCCTTTGCCCGGCGGCTAAAACGCTGCAAAAATAGAAAACCTAGCGAATCGAACAGGTAAACATCCGGCGCACCTCCTCGCGCAGGTGCAGGTAACCCTCCAATACATCGCCTATGGCAACGGGCCCCACCCCGGCCGGCGTACCGGTGTAGATGAGGTCGCCCATCTGCAGTTTGAAGAAGCGGGAGACGTACCCCAGGATGTCCTCGAAGGAGAAAAGCATGTCCCGGGTATTACCCGACTGAACGACTTCGCCGTTCTTGCGCAGCTCGAAGCCGATGGCCTGCGGATGGAGCCGGCTCTTGGGCACAAAGGGGCTCAGCACGGCCGAGCCGTCGAAGCCCTTGGCGATCTCCCAGGGGTGGCCCTTGGCCTTGCACTGCGCCTGCAGGTCGCGGGCCGTGAAGTCGATGCCCAGGGCCACTTCCTCGAAATAGCCGGCGGCGAATTCCGGCTGGATGTGGCGGCCGTTCTTGCCGATCTTCAGCACGACCTCCACTTCGAACTGCAGGTCCTGCGTGAATTCCGGATAGTAGAGCGGCTTGTCGTTGACGAGCAGGGCAGAGGCCGGCTTCATGAATACTACGGGGCGCTCGGGCACGGGATTGTTCAGCTCTTTGGCGTGATCCGCGTAGTTGCGGCCGATGCAGATGATCTTCATAGACGATTAATACCGTTTAAAAGGCCTATTGCGCACGGTAAATGCCCTCCCCCGGGCATTGCGCTCAGAACCGCACGTTCAGCAGGCCGGACAGCTCTTTTACCTCGCGCATGGTTTGCTGGGCTCTTTTCCGGATAGCGGCCGAAGAGGCCTTGATCTGGTCTTTCACCCTTTTCTTGTCGGCCAGTAGTTCGGCCTTGCGTTCGCGCATTTCGCCGCTGATAGCCACCAGGGCGTCGGCCACGGCTTCCTTGAGGTCCACATATTTGAGGCTTCCGGCTTCGTAATCGGCCAGCAGGCTGTCGTGGGCTTCCAGGCGCTCGCTGGCCTTGAGCAGGCGGAATAGATTGGCAACGCCGGGGCTCATTTCTCCATTGTCGCTTTCGGCGCCGGTATCCGTCACGGCCGAGCGGATCTGCTTGCGGATGCGACCTTCTTCGGCAAAGAGGTTGATGTAGTGCTTTTCGCCGGCGCTTTTGCTCATCTTCCGGGTGGGGTCGGCGGTAGAAGCCACTTTGGGCACTTCGGTGAAGAGGGCTTCGGGCAGTACGAAGTATTCTTTCCTCACCTGGCTGTTGAAGCGCTGGGCCGTATCGCGGGCCAGTTCCAGGTGCTGCTCCTGGTCTTTGCCCACGGGTACGTAGTCGGCCCGGTAGATGAGGATATCGGCGGCCTGCAGCACGGGATAATCCAACAGGCCGGCCGAGATGAACCCATCGCCGCCCAGTTCACCGGCCTGCCTGCTCTTGTCCTTGAATTGGGTCATGCGCATGAGTTGCCCGTAGGAGGTAAAGCAGTTGAGGATCCAGCACAGCTCGGCATGCTCGGGCACCAGCGACTGGATGAAGAGGAAGTCCGGCCGCACTCCTGTGGCCAGCAGGTTGAAAATGAGCTCCCAGGTGTTTTCGCGCAGTTTTTTGGGCTGGTAGGGCATGGTCATGGCATGGTAGTCCACCACCCCGTAGATGCAGTCGTACCGCTCCTGCAGGGCCACCCAGTTTTTCACTGCGCCGAAGTAATTGCCGAAGTGCATATCGCCCGTGGGCTGAATGGCCGAGAGGACTTTTTTGCGTTGCTCCATAGCAGTAGGGGAGGGATTAATCGAAGGCGGCGATCGCGGAGATTTCCACGCGGGCATCTTTCGGCAGGCGGGCCACCTGCACCAACTCGCGGGCCGGGGGCTGCAGGCCTTTGAAAAATTCGGCGTATTCCGCGTTGATGCGGCCGTAATCCTCCATGTCGGTGACGAATACGCTGCACTTGATGATATGGGCCGGGCTCAGGTCGGCCTCGGCCAGGATGTGGCGGAGGTTGGCCAGTACCTGCCGGGTTTCGGCCTCAATGCTCGTCTGGATCATCTGTCCGCTTTGAGCGTCCAGTGCGATCTGGCCCGATACGTAGAGGGTGTCGTTGTGGATCACGGCTTGGTGGTATGGACCTACCGGTGCCGGTGCCTTATCGGTGTGGATGATTCGTTTCATACCTGGGAATGCCATACAAAAAGCTCCACACCTCTTCTGCGATGGGGAGCTCCTTGCGGGGATAATAAACAAAAAGGCGGAACGGCCTTAGAATTCCTCTTCGACCTTGCGGATCAACTTGCCCCGGTAGTACATATTGCCCTCGGCATCGAAATACGCGCGGTGGCGCAGATGCTTCTCGCCGGTCGTGGGGCACTCGCTCAGTTTGGGAGCCGTCAGCTTTTTGTGCGTGCGGCGCTTGCGCTTGCGCTGCTTGGATACTCTACTCTTAGGATGTGCCATTGGTCATCAATTTGGAGCGGGATGATTCCGCTAATTCGTATTGTCGAGATTCAGCTTTTTCAGTTCTTCCATCAGCGGGTTGTTCACCGGCTGGATTTCTTCGGCCTCCTCCTCCTGCTGCTGGAGGTAGGCCAGCATTTCGGGATTGCACTGGGCTTCGGGATCGTTTTCGCAATCGTACACCCGGATCATCGGCAGGGCGAGCACAATGAATTCGTAGATGTACTGCGCCACCTGGAGAGAGGACTCCTCGGGATCCATGTACACCACCTCGGCTTCCTCGCGGCCCGGCTCGCTGGTGAGTTTTACCAGCAGCTGCTGGCTCCCCGAAACCGGCAGGTCGATCTCTTCCAGGCAGCGATCGCATTCAGCGCGCACCGAGCCCGAAAAGTCGAACTGCAACACCAGCATGCCCGGTCGTTTGTCCAGCTCGAGCTTCAAATCGATGGTGCATTCCCGTATGGGTGAATTTTCAAAGTGCTTGAAAAAAGACCGATCAATCTGAAAATCAAAGTGGTGGATGCCGTCGCGGCGACCTTTCACCGGAATGGCATACTGGACCAAAGTCTCCATGGCTTTCGTGCTTTGTATAGCCGAGCCGGCTATGCGAACAAAATTGCATTTTTCCAGCAATTGTGCAAATCCGACCGGCTATCCGGTTTTCCGCTATCGAAAAACGGATGCAAAGGTAGGATTGTTCTCGTTGAAAAACAGGCCCGGTTCGCATTTTTTGGTGGGCAAAGCGAGCTCGTTCGGGAAAGAAAGCGCGGGAAAACAATTCCGGCCTTGCGAAAGCGTTTTACCTTGGCGTACTTTGCAGCAAGCACGGACCTACCCCAAAACACATGCACGTCAATCCAATCCCCCACGGTCTAGGCTGGTTTATCGCGCTGGCCTTTCCCGTGATGTTAACCGCCCAAACCGTTTTGGAGCCCGGTGATATCGCCCTGGTCGGCCTGGTGGCCAACCGCTCGAGTTGCGGCGGACTCGGCGGCGAAGACGAAGTGAGCTTCGTTTGCTTCCGGGACATTGAACCCGGCACCGAGATCGATTTTACGGACAACGGCTGGGAGCGGCTGAACCCCGGCCAATGGGGCAATTCGGAGGGCTTTTTGCGGGCGACCCGCACCGGCGGGCTCATTCCGGCCGGCCCGGCACTTACCTCCCGGTTTCCGCCCCTCGCAGGCGGTCTCGTTGCCGTTGCCCCCGATGCGGACGGGACCTTCCCGGGGTTTGCCCTGGCCGGCGCCAACG
>JAJDFU010000128.1 GCA_020528935.1 Saprospiraceae bacterium
ATGCGAAGTTCGACGGCCACCAAAAAGCCCAGCGTGCCGTGCGACCAGGGCAGGGCGTAAAACAGATCGGCGTGCTGCGTGCGGGTGGCCCGTATGAATTCGCCCCGGGCGGTAACGATCTCGTAGGCCTCGATGGTCTCGAACAGAAAGCCGTACCGATGGGAGCTGGTTTCGATGCCTACCCCCATGCACAGCCCGCCCACCGTGAGGTCGTCCATTTCCACCTGTACGGCCAGGGCATAGCCACGCGGGACGAGGTAGTGGGTGAGGTCGCCCATAGTGGCCATGGGCTCAACGCGCACCACCTGCCGCGCTTCGTCCAGTTCCAGAATGTTGGGCAGCTCAATGGGGATCTGGGCGCAATCGGCCTTGAAGTCGGCCTTGCGTTGCGACATGGTCTTCCAGGGCTTGCGGGCCGTACACATCAGGCGGCCTTCGGCGGCCGCTTCGCGCACCCTGGCCTGGATCTTTTGCACTTCGCGCTCGTGCAGCTTGTTGGTCGCCAGGAAGGTGCGGAAGAACCAGTTGCGAATGTCCTGCGCGATCTGATAGGCGAAACTGACGGGCACCGCCACGGCAAAAATGACCAGCCCGCGATGCCGGGTGAGTATGGATTCCAGGATGTCTTTCATAGCTAAAGGCTTGATTTTGTTGAAATATACAGATTTTGAATCATACGGTTTCAAAAGCACGATGTCCTGCTCCGGCAGACCTTTTGTCTTCATTCCGTTTCAATGGACGATCCCAATCCTCTGATAAGCGGCTCGACGGGGCGAAAGGAGTATGGCCGGAAAGCGTTTGCGCTATGTATGCCTTGCTTTCGTACGGATCTGCATCCGGCTCACAATCCGCCCTGCCAGTAGTCCGTGATGCCGATTACCACGCGCAGGGCCAACAGCACGTAGATGAACTCCGGCTTGCGCAGGATGACCATGAGCACACAGCCCGTGACGGCCGCGGCCCGAACGAAGAAGGTGTAATCGATCTGAAACTGAACCAGCCAGTGGGAGGCGATGAACAGGGCCAGCAGGCTGAACACCACCCGGAGCCGGCGCTGGAAATACTTCCTGGTATCTTCGCTTTCGTCGGGGGTGAAGGCCGCGGCAGCCAGCAGGAAGAGCATGGGGGGAAGCAGCCGGGCCAGAAACTGATTGTAATTCATGTGGGCAATGAAATACAGCTCGTTGAAGAGGAGGTAGTAGTTGCGTATGCCCACCTCTACGATCATCAGGCCGGTAATGATGTGTGGCCAGTAGCGCCGCTCCTTTTGGAAGTAGTCTTTCCAGTGCAGCAGGATGTCGCCTATGCCCAGGGACAAGAGCAGTATGGGCATAATGCTGTAGAATTCTTCCTGGGACATGCGCAATAATGTTGAACGAGATTCGGGTCGCGAACGGAGTAGGCTTGCCCCTCAATCCAAACCGTACTCGGTGAGCAGCACTTTCCATTCCATACCCTCGGTGAGCTCCAGCGTGGATACGCCGAGCTTTTTCCGGAGCTCCAGGGGCAAATTGGGGTTCAGGCCCATGCCGTAAAACTGGGGGTTGAACTCGATATTCAGGATCTCGTAGCGGGTGATGCTGTCCTGTCGCAGCATATTCTGCAGGATGGCGCGATCGTAGGCCACAGCATCGATCGACTGGCTTTCCAGGGCGTCCGCCAACTCCTCCATGCTTTGGTAACCCTGGCGCTTGGTGAAGAAGTTGTCCTTGAGCCAGTCCTCCGTATCCGACCCGGCGATGGTGCCCAATCGCTTCTCTTTGAAGTCCTCGATCACGTTGCTGGCCGAGCCGATGCGGTTTACCGTAAGTGAGGAGGCAATGCTGGCAGTGAAACCCGAGATGATGATGATGGCCGTAAACATCCAGATGAGGGCCACGATCCGACCGCCCACCGTGCGCGGCGATTTGTCCCCGTAGCCCACCGTGGTCATGGTCACAGCCGACCACCAGAAGCCATTCCACAACCCCCGGATTCCGCCGCCGAATTCCTCGGCATTGCGCTTGCGCTCAAAAAGCCAGGCCAGTAGCCCGAATACCAGGATAACAACGGCCAGAGCGCCCAGGGCGCGGAAAAAGTTGATGGAGAAAAAGGAGCGCAGAAAACGCGAGGCCCGTTGGGTGGGCGATACCACAGGTACCAGTACGGAGGCGTGCTCAATGTGGTAGGGCGGCGTAAAATGGATGCGCTTCAGCCGGTCGCTGGTGAGGGTGAGGGGCGAGGCACTCACGTCCACCCTGCCGGTGGCCAGGCCGTCGAGCAGACTGTCCAGCGGCAACTCTACCAGCCGGTAGCTCAAATTGTGCTCCTCAGCCAGGCGCTGCCACAGCCAGTAGGAGGGCCCCACCAGTTCGCCATTGCCCTCCATGAGGAAGGGCGGTGTGCGATTGTAACCCACGATGAGGGTGTCCTTGGCGTTCGGACCGGCCTGTGCATGGGCCGGATCAGCCAGGGGGAGCACAAGCAGCCAGATCAGATACAGAATGCGCATAGGGTTTTTCGTATAGATTCGGGCAAAAGATGAAAAATTTGTCGGAATTTCAAAATCACGGGCATTCGCCGCCCCCCGGAAAGGTTCAGCTCTTCAATCGGAAAACCATCCGGAGTAGCCCGGGCCTCCGGGAGCGAACGCGGCCAAGCCTGCCTGACGGCCAGGCAGGCTTTATCCTGAGCAGGGCCGTTCAGGAGAAGGTTGGGCCGGAGCAGCCCATAAGATGAAGCCCAAACCGGCCCCCTGAAAACGGCCGGCTTTAAAAAATCCCTACCTTGCGTCCAAATAAACCACCAGCCATGGCACGTATTCCCCATCTGATTTTTGGCCTCCTTGTTGCGCTGTCATTTTCCCAGTGTTCCACCACCGAAGAGATCTGGATCAATGCCGATCGCTCCCTGCGCCGGGAGCTCACTATGGATATGAGCACCTTTATGCCCATGATCAAAATGAGTATGGAGCAGGACGAGGAGCCGGACAGCGATTCGGAAAAAAATGCGATGGAAAACCTCTTCAAGCGCTCCGAGCTGGACACGGTGATCTCTTTTGTGGATATGATGGCCGATGAGATGGGCCGGAGCGATCTCTCGAAAGAGGAGCTCCTGCAAATCCTGGAGGAAGAGGAGGCCGGCGACATGACGCCCGAAGAGAAGGAGAAAGCCATGGGGGCCGTCCATGCCCTGATGGATACGGAGATCCGTCTTCGACTGAGCGACAGCCAAAACCGGTACGATATGACCTTCCTTCAGGAGTTTGAGAACGTAGAAGCCCTGAATGAGGGGGCCAATCTGTTTAAAAGCTTGTCCGAGATTGCGGAGGATTCGGAAGAGGTGCCTGCGGACAATGAGGCCGTGAGCGGCCTGATGGGGGGCGATGCTACCTACCGCCTCAGCAAGAAGGCCTTTAGCATCAGTCGCCCGGCCCCCGACCTCAGCGAGCTGCGCGAAGACGAGGAAATGGGTATGCTGGTGCCCATGCTGGAGAACATGGAAAACCAGCTCATCATTCACGTGCCTAAAAAGGTGAAAAAAGTAAACCTGAAGGATGCCGAGGTCGACGGCAATACGGTGCGCGTGCGCCTGCCGGCCTTCCCGGAGGAAGGCAAGCCCTTTGAGCTGGAGCTGAAGTACAAGTAAAGTAGGCCGATTATCAGTCCACACGGTCTGCGCCCCAGCGGGGTGGACCGGAGCAATCGTTTTTAAGGGGGGAGGGATACTATTTCACGTATAAAATGCCCCTCTGCAGGATCTGATCTTCTTGCTTGCCGTTCACCTGATGAAGGCATGGCAGGCAGGCGATCCTCAAAACCGTCCTATGACTAACCGTCCGATATCTGACGGTCAGCGATGAAGATGCGCAGCACTCACCCCTTCACCTGTTCCCGGGCCTTCCAGGAGTGGAACTCCCGCATGAGCTGGGCGCGATCCACGGGCACCACACCCACGCGTTCGCACACCTGCCCGCCGGCCAGGTTGGCCAGGGCGGCGATCTCCCGGATGGGCAGCTGTTGGGCGAGCCCAAGGGCGGCTACGCTTACCACGGTATCGCCGGCCCCGCACACGTCGGCGATGGCGCGGGCCTCGGTGGGCAGGAGGTAGTGCTCGTGATGATCCGAAATGAACAGCCCTTTGTCGGACAGGGTGATCAGGGTGATGGGGTTGTCCAGCTTGCGGTGAATGTAGGCATTGGCTTCCAGCAGGGATTCCAGCGTGGGTTCTACCCGCATGGGCACCTGGGCGCGTATTTCTTTGAGGTTGGGCTTGAAGAGGGTGGCCCGCTTGTAGGCCCAGAAGTTGCGGTATTTCGGATCTACGACGGTGGGGATGTCGCGCTTGACGGCCTCCAGAATAATCTCCCGGATCACCATTTCGCTCAGCACACCTTTGTTGTAGTCCTGAAAGAGAATGGCATGGATATCGCGCTGCTCCAGTATGCCGCGCACCGTACTCAAAAACTGTGCGGTCTCCCGGTCGGAGAGGTCGTGGGTATCCTCCTGGTCCACCCGCAGCAGTTGCTGGTTGGCGGCCAATACGCGCGTCTTGACGGTGGTCATGCGTTCGGCGGAGCGGACCAGTCCGCGGGTGGAGAGGCCGGCCTCGGGCAGCAATTGCGCGATCTGCTCGCCGTTATCATCCTCGCCCACCACGGTGCAGAGGTAGGGTTTGGCGCCCAGGGCGCTGAGGTTGAGGGCCACGTTGGCGGCCCCGCCCAGGCGGCTGTCGCGGCTGCGCAGGTGCACGACCGGCACCGGCGCTTCCGGCGAAATGCGATCTACGGCCCCGCTCAGGTAGCGATCGATCATCACGTCGCCGATCACCAGTACGCGAAGGCGGCGAAAGGCTTCGAAAAAGCCCGGCGATTGAACCATGTGCTGTTGGTTGGATGCTTGGTGTTCCGGCAAAAGTAGTAAAAGTTGAGGTGGTGCTTTGGGCAAAACCCCGCTGCGGCAACCAGAGGAAAATCCGAAAAGCCGGAAGGTACTTCTCCAGCTCCTCCCGGTTTCCAGATGATCTGCCGCAAGAGCGTAGCTGGGGCCCTTCCCGAGTTTGAGCTCCGGAGATTTCCTTTTCGCCCAGCTCGAAGAGCTATTCTTTTCCGCAGGTGCCGCCGAGCAGCACATCTGCCGGTCGGCAGGGGAAATGCGCCGGGGCGCCCGCGTTGTACAAAACGGATTGGGCAGAACGGGGCGCCACCCTCCGAAAGCGCCTGGCTTGCTGCAAAAACGCATCGGATATTTGGGCCAATCCGCCGGGTAAAATGCTCTTCCGGGCTGTTCACAGTAATTTTTCCACGTATCGCATCACCACTTCGGTAGCGCCCTGATTTTCGGCAATGAAGGCCTGGACTTCTCGGGAGGCCACCTGCCAGGCCTCGTCATCCAACAGGTTTTGGAACTGCTGGTGCAGCTCATCGGCATCGTGCACGGCGAAGGCACCGCCCCGCTCTACCAGTCGCACTGCTTCTGTAAACTTGTGGTAGTGGGGGCCGAAGAGTACGGGCAGGCCGAAGGCGGCGGGCTCCAGGGTGTTGTGCAGGCCGGTGGCAAAGGCTCCGCCGATGTAGGCGACGCGGCCGTACTGGTACAGGCCGGCCAGCATGCCGATGGTATCCACCAGGAGGACGCGGGCATCGGCCAGGGCACCCACCTCCAGCTGGGTGTAGCGCTGTGCCGGCTGGCGGATGCGGCCCAGCAGGCGGCGCGCGTTCTTGTCCGCTACTTCGTGCGGCGCCCAGATCACCTTCCATCCCGGAGGCAGCCGGTGGTTGACCAGGGGAAGGAGCACCGCTTCGTCGGGCGGCCAGGAGCTGCCGATCACCAGCACGCGGGCCTGGCGGCAGAAGGCTTTGACCAGTTGGTAGTCCGGCACCATGGCTGCCAGGTGCGCCACGCGATCCACGCGATTGTCGCCGGCCAGTATGCCGGTGTCGATATCCAGTTGATTCAGCAGGCGAAGGGAGGCTTTGTTCTGCACAAAAATATAGCGGAAGGTGCCCAGCATGCGGCGGAAGAGCCCCCCGTACCATCGGAAAAAGGGCTGCCGGGGCCGGAAAAGGGCCGAGATCAGGAGGGCGGGCACGGCCTGCCGGTCCAACTCGCGCAGGAAGTGGTACCAGAACTCGTACTTCACGAAAAAGGCCAGGCGGGGTTGTACCGCTCGGAGGAAGTAGCGGGCGTTGGCGGCTGTGTCCAGGGGCAGATAGCTCACTACATCGGCCAGGGGGGAATCCTTGCGCAAGGCATAGCCGGAAGGAGAAAAGAAGGTGAGCAGCAGGGCGTAGCCGGGATGCGACTGGCGAATGGACTCGAGCACGGGCCGCCCTTGTTCGAATTCGCCCAGGGAGGCGCAGTGCATCCACAGCCAGGGGCGCCCCTCGGGGTTTTTTCGCTCCAGTTCGCCGGCCAGCCGGGTTTTCCAGTTGCGACGGCCGGCGACCCATTTGCGGGCCTTGGGATGAAACCAGGCAGCGAGGCGCAGTGCAATGCCGTACCAGAAAATAGCAAAATCGTACAGCAGGCGCATCAGTAGTAGATCTCGTCAGAGCCCTTGCCAAAGTAAAACGGCAGGATCCAGCCCACCCGGACGCCGTACAGCAGATCGATGCGCGACTCGTCCATCGGGCGCCTTTCCACAAAATCGAACGAGCGGCGATTGCGGGTAAAAGCCTGGGTGAATTCGGCACCGACGTAGAAGTTGATCAGTTTGTTGCGGCTGAGGACCTGGTAGCCTACAAACTGCTGAAGGGCCAGTCCGTTGGTGAGGCGGTCGTAGCCTTTTTTGTATTCGTCGGTCAGCTGAAAGACGGCGCGGTTGGGATCGTCCTGTATGCGGACGAAATGCTGCAGCAGGCCGGCACCCAGGGTGAGGCGCAGCCCGGAACGGGGATTGGCGGCTCCGATGTTGACGAGCTTGCCGACGTGCCCGCCGACGTAGAAGCCGCGTTGCTTTTGTTGGATATCGGCAAAGCGGCGGTCGCTGCCGATAATGCCCCCGTCGTTGGTGAGCAGGGGGATCAGCACGTCTTCCTTGACGGTATTGCCGAAAAGGTAGCCGCCCTGGGCGCCGAAGATCCAGTTGCTCTCGTGGGTGATAAACTCCAGCATACCCCCCAGATTGAAGTTGAATCCGAACCGGTCGCTGAGGTCGCCCCCCGGCCATTGGGCAGCGTAGTTCACGCTGATCAGTACGGCGTTGCCCTTGTTGAAGCTGTTGTCCTCCAATTGGGCCCGGGCAGGGGCCAGGCAAAGAAAGAGCAACGGCAGCAGTATCCATGTCCTCATATTCCAACGCATTGAAGTCCGGCTTGCATTTACAGGTAGAGGCCTAAAATTAATTACCCGGGCGGAATTCTATGCGGCACCTGCCGACAATTCCTATATTTGTGGGGTCGCGGGAGGCTCCGTTCATCGACCCTACATCCATCCGTTTTTCTCAACACCTTGATAATCAGTGGAAGCATTGCGAAATCTGGTTGCTCCGCCTGCAACTATGCAGGTGTAGGGAGGTGTGATCATTACTAATTTCTCAAAAACACATCATTGTGAAACGGGTTCTAATCACCGGCGCAGCGGGCTTTCTGGGTTCTCACCTCTGTGACCGATTCATCAAGGAGGGATACCACGTCATTGGTATCGACAATTTGCTCACGGGAAGCATGAGCAATATCGAGCATTTGTTTCCCCTGAAGCAATTCGAGTTTTACCACCACGACATCACGAAGTTTGTGCACGTGGCCGGCCCATTGGACTACATCATGCACTTTGCCTCTCCGGCAAGCCCCATCGACTACCTCAAGATGCCCATACAAACGCTTAAAGTGGGGGCTCTGGGTACCCACAACATGCTGGGTGTCGCCAAAGCCAAGGGCGCGCGCATTCTGGTGGCCTCTACCTCGGAAGTGTACGGCGATCCGCTGGAGCATCCGCAATCGGAAGAGTACTGGGGCAACGTCAATCCGGTGGGTCCTCGCGGTGTGTACGACGAGGCCAAGCGCTTCCTGGAGGCCATCACCATGGCCTACCACAACTTTCACGGCGTAGAGACGCGCATCGTGCGCATTTTCAATACCTATGGCCCGCGCATGCGGGTCGATGACGGCCGCGTACTGCCCACCTTCTTTTCACAGGCCATCCGCGGCGAGGGGCTTACCGTCTTTGGCGACGGCTCCCAAACGCGCTCTTTCTGCTATGTGGACGATCTCATTGAAGGCATCTACCGGCTGCTGCTGAGCGATTACCACCTGCCCGTAAACATCGGCAATCCCGAAGAGATCACCATCAAAGCATTCGGCGAGGAGATCATCGAGCTGGTTGGCAATCCGAAGGCGCATCTGGTGTACAAGCCCCTGCCGGTAGACGATCCCAAGATCAGACAACCAGACATCAGCAAAGCGCGTTCTATCTTGGGCTGGGAGCCTCAGGTGAGCCGGGCAGAAGGCCTGGAACGCACCGTCGGCTACTTCCAGGAGGTACTCCGGGAAGAGGCCTCGCTGCCCGAATCCGCCTAATGCAATGCGACATACATGCAATTTTCCCGCCCAATTCTCGTCACCGGGGGAGCCGGTTTTATCGGCTCCCATCTGGTGCGCTTGCTGGTCAATAAGTACCCTACCTATCGCATCATCAACCTGGACAAACTCACCTACGCCGGCAACCTGGAAAACCTGCGCGATGTAGAGGAGGCGCACAACTACTTGTTTGTTAAAGGCGACATTGTCGATCACGAACTGGTCCGCCAGCTGTTCGAAGAGCACGGGCTGGACACCGTGGTGCATCTGGCTGCCGAGTCGCATGTGGATCGCTCCATCGACAATCCCATGGCGTTTATCCAAACCAACATCGTGGGTACGGTGAGCCTGCTGAATGCGGCCCGTGCCGCATGGGAAGCTCCCGAAGGCAAGCTGTTTTACCACGTGTCCACGGATGAGGTGTACGGCAGTTTGGGCGAAACGGGCTTTTTTACCGAAAAGACGCCTTACGACCCCCGCTCGCCCTACTCGGCCTCCAAGGCCAGCTCCGATCACCTGGTGCGCGCCTACTACCACACCTACGGCCTGCCCGTGGTGATCTCCAACTGCTCCAACAACTACGGTCCGTATCAATTTCCCGAAAAGCTGATCCCGCTCATGATCAACAACATTCGCCACAGCAAGCCCCTGCCCGTATACGGAGACGGCAGCAATGTGCGCGACTGGCTCTGGGTGGAAGATCACGCCCGCGCCATCGATCTCATCCTGCATCGCGGGCGGCTCGGTGAAACCTACAACATTGGCGGGGATAACGAATGGAGAAACATCGACCTGGTGCGCAGCCTGTGCAGGGTCATGGACGAATTGCTCGATCGGCCCGCCGGCACTTCCGAACAGCTGATCACTTTTGTGAAGGACCGCCCCGGGCATGACCAGCGCTATGCCATTGACGCCGGCAAGCTAAAGGCCGAACTCGGCTGGGAACCCAGCGTACAGGCCGAGGAAGGACTGCGCAAGACCGCAGCATGGTACCTCTCCCATACCGACTGGCTGGACCACGTCACCTCCGGGGCCTACCAGGATTACTACCGCCTGCACTACGAGGCGGGGGCTAAAGGGCTTTGAGGAAATAGGTATCACAGGCGGTGTGTCCGGTGCAGCCCAGCGGCTGGTCCAGTGCGCTGAATCCTGCCCGGCGATACAGGCGCTCGGCCTCCTGCATGCGCGAGAGCGATTCGAGATAGCAATGCGTATAGCCCGCTGCTCTGGCCTGGTCCAGACAGTGTTGCAACAGCCTCCGCCCCAGGCCCCGGCCCCGCAGCGAAGCGTAGAAATACATTTTGCGAAGTTCACCGAGACAGCCCTCGCCCCCGGCCAGCGGCCCATATCCCCCTCCACCCAGGATCTGCCGGCCATCCTCCAGTACCCAGTAGGCATGCCCGGGCCGGGTGTAGGTTTCGCACATGTGATCCACTTCGGGATCTTCGATGGAGTAGCCCGGCCCCACGGCGCCGTATTCCGTCATGACCGACCGGATCAACTGAGCTACTTGGGGATCGTCTGCCGGCTGAATGGGGCGCAGGCTGACCTCGCGGTCTGGAGCGTACAATCGGATAGGGGGTGAGAATGATTTTTCGGTCATACTGTTCCGGGCTGAGCATCCGCAATTAAAGATAAGGTGAGCTTGGGCCTGGCCGGTTTCATAAAGTGATGGTAATCAGGGCCCAATCTCCCGATAGAGGGGTATAAGGACGTCAGTATGTCTTGCTACCATCTGCCTTCTTCGACCTGAGGTCTTGACATTCAGCAATTTAGTGATTAGCTCAACCCCAAAATCGCGTTAAAGATACGGACTACCGAGCAGCCCGGCCAGCACCAGGACGAATTGAAGGAGGATGGTGCCGTCGATCCATCCGGTAAAATAGGGGTCGGACCGCTGCGGATGCGCCTTGCGCACTAATCCGGCTGCCGTGAGTAGCGAGAGGCCCAGACCGAGCCCCGCCGCCCAGGGATAGCAGCCCAGGAGCACCTGCAGTCCGGCGAGCAGGCCGGCCAGGGTCAGGCTGAGGTAGGCCAGTCTTTTGGCGGGGGCAACGCCCAGTTGCCGGGGCAGGGTCTTTACCCCGGTAAAGGCATCCACCTCGAGGTCGCGGATGTCGAAAGGAATGGTAATGCCGAAGATGAAAAACATGCGTTCGGCCGTCATGATCCAGGTCGATAGTTGTCCGTTCAGGCCTTTTTCGACGGCAAAAGCCCATACGGTGAGCAGGCTCCAGGCCAGTGCAATGAGGAAGATCTTCACCAGGGGGAGGTCGCGCAGGCGCTTTCCCCGGAAAAGGGGCGCCACGTAGAGGAGGCTGACGAGAGCAGGCCCCAGCAAGGCCCAGCGGCCGGCCGGCCGCAGCTGGGTGAACAGCCCGCCCGCCAGTGCTGCCCCCAGCATGCCGTACAGGAGAATGTGGTGCCGGTAGTTGCGGATCACGCGGTAGCGCCCCGCATTGCCGAAGGAGCGCGTTTTGCGAATGCCGATCAGCCGGTGGGTGCTGTAGAGGGCCAGCGTGCCCCCGGCCACCAGCCAGGGGTAGGGATCGGCCAGTGGAACGGTGTGAAGGAGCAGCAGGTGGGTCTGCCAGCAGGCTGCCAGGGCACAGGCCGAGATCCAGAAATTGCCATACAGCAGCCAGTTCCGTATCCGCGCGCTCCAGCCTTGGTCGGGATCTGCCATGAGCCGGAAGGTACAAAAGCCGGCCGGCTACAGGTATTTGAAATCCTGCCCGTTTTCGAGCTTGAGCAGCACTTCGTAGATGAGCTTAATGACATTGGCGACGTCCTCCTTGTGGGCCATTTCAACCGTGGTGTGCATGTACCGGAGCGGAATGCTGATGAGGGTGGAGGGCACCCCCCCGTTGGAATAGGCAAAAGCATCGGTATCGGTGCCGGTTCGGCGGGAGGCCGCCTCTCGCTGTATGGGGATCTCTTTCTGTTCCGCTGCCGCCACCACCAGTTCGAGGAGCTTATTGTGCACGGCGGGCGCATAGGTGATCGAGGGCCCTTCTCCGCATTTCACGTCGCCCAGTTTTTTCACGTTGAGCAGGGGCGTATGGGTGTCGTGGGTCACATCCGTGACGATGGCTACCTGGGGCTTGATGGTTTGCGCGATCATTTCGGCGCCCCGCAGCCCTACTTCTTCCTGTACCGAATTGACGACGTACAGGCTGTAGGGCAGTTTCTTGCGGTTCTTTTTTAACAGGCGGGCCACTTCGGCGATGCAAAAGCCGCCCAGGCGATTGTCCAGCGCCCGGCCCACGTAGTATTTGTCGTTGAGCACCATCATCTCGTCCTCGTAGGTGATCACACAGCCTACGTGGATGCCCATTTCCAGGACTTCCTCCTTGTTTTTGGCGCCCACATCTATGAAGATGTTGTCTATTTTCGGCACCAGTTTGGCGTCTTCGCCGTGGCGGGTGTGTATGGCCGGCCAGCCGAAAATGCCTTTGACGATGCCTTTGGGGGTGTGAATGTTGACGCGCTTGGAAGGGGCGATGAGGTGGTCGGAGCCGCCGTTTCGAATGACGTTGATGAAGCCGTCGTCGGAAATGTAGTGGACAAACCAGGATATCTCATCGGCATGCCCTTCGATCACGACCCGGTAGTCCTGTCCGGGATTGACAATACCGTAGACGGTGCCGTAGGTATCCACCTGCCATTCGTCGATATAGGGTTTGATGTATTCGAGCCAAAGTTTCTGACCGGAGCTTTCGAAACCGGTGGGAGAGGGGTTGTTGAGATAATCCTTCAGAAACTGTTCGGATTTGGCTGTTATAATGGACATGAAGGAGCGTTTTTACGCGTTTTTCAGGTGTTGAATTTTTACTGACCCGCAAAGATAAAAAAGAATAAAAGTCCGGTTCAGGCCGGGGGCCAGTGGGCCGGATCCTGCCGCCATTGCCGGAGGGTTTGCAGATCCTCGGCCGTGATGTAGTGCTGCTCCAGGGCTTCGTCCAGCAGGGTGTCGTAGTTGGTCAGGGCGTGCCAGGGCAGGCCGGCTCGTTCGAAGGCCTGGGCCGCTTCGGGAAACCCGTAGGTGAAAATGGCCAGCACACCGGCCACCTCGGCTTCGGCGGCCCGCAGGGCTTCGGCGGCCCGCAGGCAACTGCCGCCGGTGGAGATCAGATCCTCCACTACTACCAGGCGCTGGCCCGGCAGCAGCCGGCCTTCGATCTGGTTGCGGCGCCCGTGGCTTTTGGGGGCCGAACGCACGTAGAGGAAGGGCAGCTCCAGGGCTTCGGCCAGCAGCGCGCCATGGGGTATGCCGGCCGTAGCGACCCCGGCTACGGCCTCCAGTCCGGACCAGGCCCGGCTGGCCTCCCGGAAGGCCTGGATCACTTCGCGCCGGATAAGCGGAAAGGACAGCAGTACGCGATTGTCGCAGTAAATGGGAGCCCGGCGGCCGGATGCCCAGGTGAAGGG
>JAJDFU010000458.1 GCA_020528935.1 Saprospiraceae bacterium
GTCCAGGTGCTTGGTCAGGCTGGAGGCAAAAAGCCCCCTGGAACTCGTACTCAGGGATGCCCCCAAAAAGTCCACGGCTTCGTCGATTTCGGCCTTGCTGCGCTGGGTAGTACCCCGGCTGAGGAGCTCCCCGGCCATTTCGGACAGGCCGGCCTTTTCACCTTCCAGCATGGGCGGCACGTCCACGAAGACCTGCAGCGATACTTGCGGCAACTTGTGATTTTCCACTACGATCACCTTCAGGCCATTGTCCAGCTCAAACTCTTCGTACGCCCCGAACTCGATCGCCCGGGCTTTACCCGCTTTGGGGGGCTCGGCGCGGAAATCCTCCTGAGCCTGCAACAAGGCAGGGCCGCTGAGCAGAAAACAAAACAACAATGCGAGAATCAATCTCATGATAAGGGATGATTTTTTTGGTCAATAGTTCAACAGATCGGCTTTCGGAAAAGGGCCAACGGCCTCAGGGCTGGCTGGGCTTGGGCAGATAGTACAGCACGACGCGATTGTCGGTACTGAAATACTTTTTTGCGGCCCGCCGGATATCCTCGCGGGTGACGGCCATGTAGCGATCGATCTCCTTGTTGATGAGATCGGCATCGCCGTAGTACATCTCGTAATTGGCCAGGCTTTCCGCCACGCCCACCACACGGGAATTTTCAGTCACGAAATCGGCTTCGATCTGATTGCGCAGCTTCTGGAATTCCCGCTCGGGAATGAGGGTTTCCTGCACTTTTTTGATCTCGGCATCCATGGCTTCTTCCAGGTCTTTGGTATCCACGCCCATATTGGCGATGCCGAAGGCAATGGACAGGCCGGGATCCTCCATGGACAGGGGGAAGTTACCCGCAAACAGGGCTTTTTGCTGTTCGTCTACCAGGGACTTGTACAGGCGCGAGCTTTCGCCCTGGGCCAGGAGCGTGCTGAACATATCCACCGCGTAGAAGTCCTTCGTGCCCTGGGCCGGAATGCGATAGGCCTGAATGACGGCCGGCAACTGGATGTTGTCGAAAACCGTATCGCGGATCTCTCCCTTGAGCGGCGGCTCCTGGATATCGGGCCGGTACACGGGGCGTTCACCGCGGGGAATGGAACCGAAGTACTTTTCGACCAGCTTTTTGGTTTCCGGTATATCGATGTCGCCGGCTATCGACAGGATGGCGTTGTTGGGTACATAGAAGGTCTCGTAGAAATTGACGTAGTCTTCCTCCGTGGCGGCATTCAGGTCCTTCATGTACCCGATCACCGGCCAGCGGTAGGGGTGTTCCTGGTAGGCCCTTTTGAAGACCTCCTCCAGTACGGAGCCGTAGGGCTGATTGTCGTAGCGCTGGCGGCGCTCTTCCTTCACCACTTCGCGCTGCGTCTCTATGCCTTTCTCTTCCACCTTGGCGTGGAGCATGCGCTCGGATTCCAGCCACAGCCCCATGGCCAGCTGGTTGGACGGCAGCACTTCAAAGTAAAACGTGCGGTCGTGGGTGGTATTGGCATTGAGGGTGCCGCCGGAGCGCTGCACGTACATGTCAAATTCGCCCCGGCCAATGTGCTCCGAGCCCTCAAAGAGCAGGTGCTCGAAGAAGTGGGCGAATCCGGTGCGATCCGGATCTTCATTCTTCGATCCGACGTGGTACATCACGCTCACAGCCACGATGGGTGTGCTTTTATCCTGGTGCAGGATGACTTTGAGCCCGTTGTCGAGCTCGTATTTTTCAAAGGAGATCTTCCGCGCCTGGGAAAAGGCGGAAACGGTCAGGCACGAAAAGAGCAAAATGGGTATCCATCTCATGGGGTTCCGATTTTAATGTTGGACGAAAGGTAAGTAAATAACGCGTTTGGCGACCGCTCATTCGATCAGCGGCTGCATTTTGTCTATAAATGCAGAACGACGCCCCTCCGCAAAGGTTTGCACAGAGACGCCGATCGGGTGATGCGCGAAAGAAACCGGATGGACCGCGATCCCGAAAGCGGGAGGGTACAGATGGAAGGCCAAGGCGAATGCCTTGGCAAGACGGCGGAACGAGCAGGCGGAGCAGCCGCGTCCTTACACCACCTTGTCGGCGCAGTAGGAGCTCGCAAAGGCATCGGGCTTGGCCTTGAATACAAAGCCCATACCCAGGATGTAGCCCATAGCTTCCTTGAGCGCCAGGTTGGACTGGAAGTGGGGGTCCGTGTTGATGTCGGCATGCACTTCCAGCTCCACATCGTGCTTGTCCAGCAAGTCGCACAGCATGTAGGCGATCTCCACCGATTTGGAAACCTCCAGGATCATGCGCTCGCGAATGCCCATCTTCTTCACCATCTTGGTGTTGTTGATGAACATGAAACCGCCTTTCTTCTCCCGTAAAAAAACGATGACCGTGGCAAATTCCACCACGGCCCCGCGCACCTGAGAGTCAGACCCGATGCACACCTTGATCCGGTGGCCCCGGCCCAGCTCCTCGACGAGGGTTTTTTCGACGGCTTCCTTGATGGGCAGTTCAATTCGCTGGCCATTTAGTCTTCGCCAGTTCATAGGTCATTGGGTTAGTACACCTAAAAATAAGGCTTCCTTCAGCCAAATTCTCTACGGAATTCTACAAATAAACCAAAATTAACGGTGGTTTAACAAGCCGTATAACTTCCCGCCAGGGCGGAAAGTTCCCGCGGGCTTTCCTATTTTTTCCTTTTTGCGGCTCGCAAATGCAATGTTGGGATTAATGATCCGGAAAAGAACAACCGGGTTTTGAGGACAAGCTGCCTGCCAGGCTTTCGGCAGATGAACGGCAAGCGGGAATGTCGTATGTTCCAGGAGCATGAAAACCGGGAATACGCGCTGATACCGCTCCCATGTGGGTTAATCGACCCCGTGCGGAAGCGGTGTACGAGCTTTTATTTTTTTCACGGTGCAAGACCTCCGCGACTTTGCCGTGTACAGCAAAACGATATTTGGCACTTTATGACGCCCTGCATACTGTTTACCTACGGCAGCCTGCTCAGCGAATATCCCAGCGCCCTCAGCCGGGAGATCCACCGCGCCTGCGGCCTGTTGGGTCCGGCCCGCATCGCCGGCCATCTGCTCGACCTGGGGCAGTACCCGGCCCTGGTGTACGATCCGCAGGCCGAAGGGCGGGTAGAAGGCGAATTGCTGGACCTGAAGGCGGACGAGCAACTGCTGGCCTTCCTGGACGCCTACGAGGGCTACGATCCCCGGCTGCCGCCCGGGGAGAACCTCTACCAGCGCAGGCGGCTTCCGGTAGAGCAGGCGGGCGGGCAGGCGCCTATCGAGGCCTGGGTGTACGTGTGGCAGGGCCCCTCCGATGCCTACCCGCGCATTCCCCATTCGAATTACCTGGACTATTTTTGGAGACATGAGAACCACCGCCGTTTTGCCCGCCGGCCGCATTAGGGTCTTCACGGGGTTCTTCCTGCTGATCCTGGCGGCTTGTACGCCCGGGCCGGACCGGAAGAAGCCCGCAGCGCCCAACCGGCTCATCCACGAGCGCAGCCCCTACCTCCTGCAACACGCCCACAACCCCGTGGACTGGTATCCCTGGGGCGAGGAGGCCCTGGAGCGGGCCCGGGCACAGGATCGCCTTCTCCTCATCAGCATCGGCTATGCAGCCTGCCACTGGTGCCACGTCATGGAGCGGGAATCCTTCAGCGATACGGCCATCGCGCGGCTGATGAACACCCATTTCGTACCCATAAAGGTAGACCGCGAGGAGCGCCCCGATGTGGATGCCGTGTACATGGAAGCCTGCCGGCTGACCAGTAAAGGCGGTTGCGGCTGGCCGCTGAACGCCATCGCCCTGCCCGACGGGCGGCCGGTCTGGACGGGCACCTACTTTGCCCCGGAAGACTGGCGGGCCGTACTCGAATATTTCCGGGATGCCTGGCCGGCCGAGCGAGCGGACATGGAGGTCTTTGCCGGACGCCTGACCCAGGCCATGCAGCCGGAGCCCCTGGCCCCGCTGCCGCCCGGCCCGTCCTGGCCTCGCCCGACCGCCGGCGAAGCCGTATCCCGGCTCCTCGGGAACTGGGATATGACTTTCGGCGGCCGGGCCGGTGTGCCCAAGTTTCCCATGCCCGACCAGCTCCGCCTGCTGCTCCACTACCACGGCCTCACCGGCGATGCCGGCGCCCTGGATGCCCTGCTGATCAGCCTGAACCACATGGCCCGCGGCAGCCTGTACGACCAGCTCGGGGGCGGCTTCGCCCGCTATGCCACCGATGCGCAATGGCGCGTGCCGCATTTCGAAAAAATGCTGTACGACAACGCCCAACTGCTGAGCATTTACGCCCGCAGCTGGCAATACACCGGCGAGGGGCCCTACCGAACAGTGGTCCGGGGCATCCTGGACTGGCTGGAGCGGGAGATGCACATCGATGGCGGGGGCTATGCCTCTTCGCAGGACGCCGACAGCGAGGCGGGCGAAGGGCGCTACTACAGCTGGCGCCTGCAGGAAGTGCGCGCCCTGCTGGGCGAAGAGGCCCCCCTGTTCGAGGCCTACTACAAGCTCACGGAAGAAGGAAACTGGGAGGCGGGGCAGAACCTCCTGTACCGGAGCGCTGCGCTCAGCCGCATTGCGGATTCTCTGGGGCTGCCGGCCGATACGGCCCGGGCCCGGCTTGCCCGCGGCCGCGCCTTGCTGCTGCGCGCACGGCAGGAGCGCAGCCCGCCGGCCCGCGACGACAAGATCATTACCGCCTGGAATGCCCTGCTGATCAGCGGCCTGGCCGATGCCTATCGCGCCCTGGGCGATCCGGAAGTTCGGGAAAAAGCCCGGACGCTGGGCCGCTTCCTGATTGAGCAGCAAAAGCGCCCCGACGGCGGCCTGTACCGCATCCGCAAGGACGGTGAAACGGGCGGAGCGGCTTTTCTGGACGATTACGCCTTCCTGGCGCAGGCCTGCCTGGACCTCTACGATATCACCTTCGAGGCGCATTGGCTGCCCGAAGCCCGCCGGCTGACCGACTACGCGCTGGATCACTTCGCTGCTCCGGAAGGCGCATTTCCCAACTACAGCTCCGAAGCGCAGGCCCCACAGGTAATGCACACCGGACAAACGGAGGCCCGCCGGCCGCCTTCCTCCCATGCCCTGCCGCCCCGACCCCCCCTTCCCCCTGGACCCCCCCCGGACCAACA
>JAJDFU010000633.1 GCA_020528935.1 Saprospiraceae bacterium
CCGGGCGGACTCGGGACTTGCACCCGTTAGGCGTGCGCCATGCCTGGCGCACACACGAAAAAAGGCTGCCGGCATGCCGGCAGCCTTTTCAAGCGCAAGGCGCGCCCGGCTCAACTGTCCGGATCCATTCTCGGATCTTTCTTCGCCGAATAGTTCAACTTCAGTTGTCCGGCTTTCCGCAGCGAGGTTTTCACATCCTGAACGATACCCATGGTCACACCTCCATCCACGCGAAGGGAGGTCGTGATCTGGCCGTGGCGGGCTTCCGGCACTTTGGTGCGGTGTTTTTCGATGAAAAGGGGGATTTCCGCCTCCGAGGCGAACTTGTCGCTCAGCTGAATGCGGGGCTTGGTGCCGTAGAGCGCCTGAAACTTTTCCAGCGGACGGCCGATGTAAATGGTATTCACCAGCGACTTTTCCTCCAGTTTGGTCAGTTCGGTCGCAAAAGGCGTCACCACTTTGACCTTGAGCTCCGCATCGCGCAGCTTGGTCACCACCATGAAGAAAAAGAGCAACATGAAAATAATGTCCGGCAGGGAAGCCGTGGATATCGTCGGTTGCGCTTTACCGCGTTTTTTCGAGAACTTGGACATAAGAGGTCGTAGTTTGAACTGAGGCTTTAGGTAATAAAAGGACTATTCCTCGCCAAAAGCCGTTGGTTCTGCTTCGGACAATACCATGGGAATTTCTTCGCGGATTGCCTTTCGCATGCTCAACGGCATCTCATCGCTGTAGGGCCGGCCGTACTTTTTGAGCGACAGCTCATCCCACAATTCGTTGTAGGCCGCCTTGAGCTCGTTGTACACCCGGAGGTAAGTCTCGTACTTCGTTCCGCGGTCGTTGCGCAGGGAAATGATCGCCTTGGTCGGTCTTTCCGACAGATCCTCTCGTTTCTCCGGATTGGCAATGAACTCCTTGGCTCGCTCGCGCAGGTCGCCGATATTGGTGGGTTCGCCCCGCACCAGCAACTGGTTCTGGGCATTCACCAGCACGGCAAACACGTTGCGGCTTTTGAGCTTGGTGACATCCGGCTCTTCCTCCGACCAGGGGGGTAGCTTGACCAGGATCCCCTTATCCTCCACAATCGTAGTCGTTACCAGGAAGAAGATGAGCAGCAGGAAGGCGATGTCGGCCATCGATCCCGCATTGATTTCATTCCGCATCCGATCGCGTGCACGTGTTTTAGGCATGGCTCGACGGTTTGATTATCTGAAAAAATTGCGCACTTCCGAAGCGATCAGCCCCAGGGTCGCCAGGCCGATGAGGATACCCACCGTGGAAATGGAGGCCCCCACAAATTTGAGCTGGTTGGACGTAAGGCCCCCAACCTTCTCTGCAGCCCGGGCTATGGCTCCGGTGGCTTCACCGCTGGCCGTACTGTAGCTGATGAAAAAGATTATGGCCAATACCGCCAGACCGATAAGCCCCTTTACAGAACCCCTGAAATTGGTAGCTACATGCCACAGGCCAAAGCCCAGCATAAGGACAAAAGCGGCGAAGACGAGGAAAAGGGTAGCCGAAAGGCCGAAATTGAAGATGGAAGTCGTCGCTTGTTCTTCTTCGGGCAGCATGTTGAACTCGTCCAGTCCGCTGGACGCGATGACGAAAAACACCACCGCAATGACCAGCCCCAGCCCGAAAGCCAGCCGCTGCCCGTTTTTCACGAGAAAATTATACATGATAGATGGTTTCGTTGGTGGATGGAAGCTTAATTCTTGAACACGTTGTTCTCGGCCATGATATCGACCAGGGCCAGGGAAGCGTCCTCCATGTTGTAGACGATACCGTCGATCTTGCTCACGATGTAGTTGTAGAAAATCTGAAGGATGATGGCCGTGATCAGACCGAATACTGTGGTCAGCAGGGCCACTTTAATACCGCCGGCCACTACGGAAGGCGACAGGTCACCGACCGCCTCGATGCGGTCGAAGGCTGTGATCATACCAATTACCGTGCCCATAAAGCCAAGCATAGGTGCAATGGCAATGAAGAGCGAGATCCAAACCAGGCCGCGCTCCAGCAGGCTCATCTGCACCGAACCGTAGGATACGATGGCTTTCTCGACGGCCTCGGGGCCGTCGTCGGCATATTTCAGGCCTTCGTAAAGCACACTGGCTGTGGGCCCTTGCGTGGATTTGCACACCTCCATGGCACCGTTCACATCACCGGTCTTGAGTTGATCGTCGATGCGGGAGAGCAGCTTGTCGGTGTTGGTGGAAGCGATATTCAGCGTGATGATGCGCTCGATACAGAAAGCCAGTCCCAGGATCAGACACACCAGTACAAAGCTCATAAAGCGCCAGTCGCCGTCGATGAAGTAGCGCTTGAGCAACTGGTAGCCGCCGGCATCGGAGGCCGCAGCCGCTGCCTCGCCGGCAGCTTCTTCCACGTCCTGAGCGGTTTCCTGCGCGGCTTCCTCCACGTCCTGCGCGGCTTCACCGGCAGCTTCTTCCATGTTGTCCACCGCCTCTTCGACCTGATCCGCCGCGTCGTTTTGGGCATAGCCCGTCTCATAGGTGAATGCTACCAGTCCGAACACGAGCAGCATTGCCAGTAACTTTCGCATAGTTGGTTAGTTTTTTACGAAGGGTTTTGAGTAAAAGTTGACGATTAGCAAAGTTTTTGCGGAGAGAGAGGGATTCGAACCCTCGATACCCTTCCGGGTATACACGCTTTCCAGGCGTGCCTCTTAAGCCACTCGAGCACCTCTCCTCATCCGTTCAATGCAGCGTAAAAATAAGGATTACCGCAGGACTGCCAACGATGAACCCCAAAATTTTGCGTTTCAGCCCCCAGGCTGCCGCCGGTCCTTCTCTATACAGATGCCTTCCGGGCCTCCGAGGGTTGTACGTCCGGGAACAACTCGAGGGCGCACTGCGTCGTGCGGCGGGCCACTACCTCCTCGGGTAGCTCCAGCACCCGAGCCAGCTTGCGGCCCACCTCCACCACGTAGGCACTTTCGTTGCGCTTGCCGCGGTAGGGCACCGGCGCCAGGTAAGGGGCATCCGTCTCCACCACCACCCGCTCCAGGCCCAGCCGGGCCATTGTGGCATCCAGGCCCGAGTTCTTGTAGGTGAGCACCCCGCCTATGCCCAGGTAGAAGCCCAGCTCGCGTATGGCCTCGCCCTGGGCCGGCGTGCCCGTAAAGCAGTGGAACACGCCCCACAGGCCGGAGCTGTTGAGCTCGCGCAGCAGATCGATCAGGAGATCGATGGATTCGCGCGAGTGGATCGCAATGGGCACCCCCAGCGCCTCGGCCCATTCGCACTGCTGCAGGAAGGCCTCCTCCTGCTGCTTGCGGTAGGTCTTGTCCCAGTACAGGTCGATCCCGATCTCGCCTACGGCCACAAAATGCCTTTTGTCCAACCATTGCCGCACGACGGAAAGTTCCTCGCGATAATTTTCCTTCACCGAGCTGGGATGCAGCCCCATCATGGGAAAGCAGCGCTCCGGCCAGTCGCGCTCCAATTCCAGCATTCCCTCGATCGAACGGCTGTCGATGTTGGGCAGATAAAAGCGGCTCACCCCCGCCGCCACGGCCCGCTCGATCATCGCCTTGCGGTCGTGGTCAAATTTGGAAACGTATAGATGCGTGTGCGTGTCGATCCATTCCATGGCGTGAAAATACAGTTTTGAAGCGGAGAATGCTCAGCCCTTGCAGTGGCAGCATGAGTAAGGATTGGGAACCCATCCGCTCCAAAGTAGAGCACGCCCGGAATCGCCCTCTTCATATTAATTTTGAACGCAAGTAGGGTTCCGGACAGCATTTTGGCAATAGATGGAGTTATCGAAAGGCATTCAGCAATTGATCCAGTCCTCCATGGCATGCGTTCCCCATACTTCAGCGCAATGGAATAATGGAATGGTGAAAGCTTGACTGGAGGATTGAGTAGTTGGGTAAATGGTTTACATGGGCCAAAAACAGATAGGAACTGCGGACTGCAAGACAAGCGGCAAAGCCGTACCTTTGCAGCACATGGCAGCCAAATCCAAGAAAAAGTACTACGTGGTATGGGCCGGGGCCGAAACCGGGCTGTTCGAGTCCTGGGCGGAATGCCAGCTGGCCATCAAGGGCTACCCCAACGCGCAGTACAAATCCTTCAAGACCCGCGAAGCGGCCGAGCAGGCCTGGGCGGAAGGGCCCGACGCCCACATCAACAGCCCCGCCAAAAGCGGCAAACCCCAACCCGCCAGCCCGCCCGACCTGAAGGGCGTCATCTGGGACAGCATCAGTGTGGATGCGGCCTGCAGCGGCAATCCCGGCGCCATGGAATACCAGGGCGTGCACACCCGGGACAAGACGCAGCTCTTTCATCAGCAGTTCGCCCTGGGTACCAACAACATCGGCGAGTTCCTGGCCATCGTACACGCCCTGGCCCTGCTCCAGCAGCAAGGCCTGAATAAGCCCATCTATACCGACTCCCGCATCGCCATGGGCTGGGTACAGCGAAAAAAGTGTAAGACCACCCTGCCCCGCAACGCCCGCACCCAACGCCTGTACCAGCTCATCGACCGGGCCGAGACCTGGCTGCGCACCAACACCTACAGCACTCCCATCCTCAAATGGGATACCGAGCGCTGGGGCGAAATTCCCGCCGACTTTGGGCGGAAGTAGTTGGAATACGGGAATGGCTGCCTCCGATTTATCTGCTGAAGGCAGCGCAGGACGCTATCGGTCGTACTGTACCGATAAGGAAGGATATGGGACTCCAAACCCCTTCGAGTCGAGTATATACGCACGTGAAAAGGTTTGGGGAGCGCCCAAACCCTTCTGACAGCCATATCCTAGGGCTGCAAGGAACAGATGACTTTGCTTCGTTCAGCACTGCCGCCGCCAACTGTCAACTGTCAACTGTCAACTGCCAACTGCCAACTGCCAACTGTCAACTTGAATTTGGAAACGGGTTGATGAGTAGTCAAGGCTTGTTTGGACTTCACCCTTTGGGCTGTTCTTGCCAAATTTTCTCCTGCGGTGCGCTCCAGCCTGACTTAGCCCGGATTATTCACGGAAACCCGTGAAACCCGTGAATAATGACGATAAGCTGCTGAAAACATACTTGTTTTCAGCCACTTATGTCAGGGTCTTTAGTGCTGACATCCGCAGGATCGTC